>VFZQ01000285.1 GCA_016871135.1 Acidobacteriota bacterium
GCGGCATCGATGTAGCCCGAAACGCTGCCCGCCGAAACCCGCGCCAAGCCCTCGGAAAATTCGCCGGCGCTATCGAATCGTGGAGAAACGATAACCTTGCCGGACCGATCGATGAACCCGATTCTATTGCCGTCCCGGATGGGAAAGAGCATCGGGTCGGCGGCAAATACGGCTGTGGCGAACAACAAGTAGCGCATGTCCTTCAGTGCGCGAAAACGCGGTGAGAGTCGTCAGTCTATTCCACCGGATCGTCGGAGATTAGCCGCATAAACTTAACCACCTTCGGCGGATAGAGGGTTCGCGCCGGATTGTAGCGCCGCAACTTGTCCATGGTCGACCCGGCGTAGAGTTTTGACGTTCCCAGCCTCCGGCCGACAAATTCGATCCCGGCGTCGACAGTCTTGAAAGCGGCCTTGCCGGAATTCCAGCCGAAGACGTTGTTTCGTTTGCCGGCTTTGCCGCCACTCGACTCGACCATCGAAAGACTCGGCAGCAACCGCCAGTCCAAACCGTGCCTGTCCGCCACCGAGACAAAAAGTTCCGCTTTTGGTGCGAGCGGACTCTTGTGGCTGAGGAAGAAATTCCGCACCGCATTGCACCGCGCGTCGTTTACGCAGATCTTGCTAGGTGCGGGTTCGCCGAAGGTCTCATCCGCAAACATTAGCGCGGACGCAAGCAGCATTCCTCCCCTTATTGCCCGGAACGACATTCATTTTATGGTACTTTACCTACCACCCTCTTATGGGAACACCTAGTCGCTCGGGCCCTTTTCTGCTACGTTGGACTTGAGGGCGCAACGCGTCCTCCAAAACAAGATGCGTTACTTTTGTTACGGGCTGTTGGCAGCCCTTTCCCTCCCCTCGCTTTCGGCCAAACTCGCGATTGTGCTCAATTCCGGCGACGAAACCGTCTCTGTCATCGACACCACGACCTACAAAGAGGCTCGCCGCTTCGCCATCGGCAAGGAACCGCACCATTTGATGGCGACTCCGGACGACAATTTCTTAATCGTCGCCAACGCCGCTTCCAACGATCTGGTTTTCCTCGACCGCACAACCGGCGAAGTGAAAAACAGAGTCAAGAACATCTCCGATCCGTACCAGATCGCCTATTCGCCGGATCGCAAGTACTTCGTGTCCGCTTCGCTGCGACTGGACCGCGTCGATCTCTACGACCCCGCGAACTTCTCGGTCCTGAAGCGTATCCCTCTCCCGAAAGCGCCGTCGCACCTTGCGTTCTCGCCAGATTCTAAGCTGGTGTTCGTAACCCTTCAAGACACCCACGAACTCGCGGCCATCGACCTTGGCTCGCGCACAGTGGCGTGGAAACTCTCCATCGGCAAGCAACCCGCCGGCATCCTGCTCACTCCCGACGGCAAGTATCTGCTCATCGGAATTCTGGGCGAAAATTTCGTCGACGTCGTAGATTGGCGCACGCGCACGCGGGTCAAGAAAATCGTCACCGGCAAAGGCGCGCACAACTTCGTTCCCTTCGGCGATGGCCGGCACGCATTTCTATCGAACCGTGCCGAAAACACCATTTCCAAGATCGACATGCAAACGCTCAGCGTAGTCGACTCCTATCCCGCGCCGGGCGGGCCGGATTGCATGGACGTATCGGCCGATCGTAAACAACTGTGGATGACCTCACGATGGGCGCGCAAAGTATCGGTGCTCGATTTAGAGAGCAAGAAAATCGTGAAGCAGATTCCGGTCGGACGTTCCCCGCATGGCATCTACCTTTCGCAGCATGCGCCTCGCAAGTAGCCTTTTCTTCGCGGCCGCGATCATGGCGGCGGACTGTTCAAAGACGGTCTATCTCACGATAGACACCGGCAACATGGGGCCGGCTTCCGAAATCGCGGCTGTGCTCAAGAAACAGAACGTGAAGGCTACGTTTTTTGTAGCCAGCGAAAAGACGACGCGCGGAGACATGTCGATGGACGCGTCCTGGGCGCCCTTTTGGAAGAGGCTCGTCGCCGACGGCCACGCCTTCGGATCCCATACCTTTCGCCACTGGTATTTCCGCAAGGACCTGCCGGGTGGCAAGGTCGCCTACGTCGGCCGCGAGGGAAAGCGCGAAGCACTCGATCGCGCCGGCGTTTGCCGCGAGTTGAAGAAGTCCGAAGAAGTATTTCGCTCCCTGACCGGCCGCGGTTACGACCCAATCTGGCGCGCGCCGGGTGGCCGCACGACGCCTTTCGCGCTAAAAGCCGCGGCAGCCTGTGGATTCAAGGATCACATCGGCTGGGCGCCGGCTGGTTTTCTCGGCGATGAACTACCCTCAGAAAAGTTCCCGAACAAGACGCTGCTCTCCAATGCTCTGCGCGATATTCGCGATGGGGACGTCCTCGTCATGCATCTCGGCATCTGGTCGCGCAAGGATCCGTGGTGGCCGATGCTCGACCCGCTCATCACCGGCTTGAAAGCGAAAGGCTTTTGCTTTGCAACCATACCGGAGCGGCGCCGGTGAGCCAGCAGGCCTACATCATGCCGCCATCGCTGGCCGAGCGTTTTAACCAACTCCACCAGTATTTGTTTGAAACAATCGTCCAACCGGTTCTGTTTCAAGTCGGCTGGATGAACCTGGACGAGGTTGCCTACGAGGGCACGCACCTGCTGCTGATCGGCGCCATCGAAATGATCGCACTGTACGCCGTCCTGAAGTCCCTCGAAAAATGGTGCCCCGTGGAAATCTGGCCTGACCGAAAGGCTACCCGCGTCGACGTGCTCTACACCTTTCTCGGCCGCTTCGGCGTACTCCCAGTGCTCTTCTTCTTCCTCCTCACGCCAATCGTCGACGCCGGCAACGCCGCCTTGCGCCTTCGCGGATTCATCCCGCCAAACCTCGAAGACATCCTCGGGTCCGCAGCCGCACTCCTCGCCTACTTGATCGTGTTGGACTTCGCCGACTACTGCCGCCACCGTCTGCAACACAAGTTCGGCGTCTGGTGGGCGCTGCACGCACTCCATCACAGCCAGCGTCAAATGACCTTCTGGACCGACGATCGCGAACACCTGCTCGACCTCGTAATCGCTGCCGTCTGGCGCGCGGCGATCGGACTTGCAATCGGCGTGCCGCCGGCCTCGTTTGTCACGCTATCGATCTTCAGCGCCGCGATGGAGAGTCTCGCGCACGCCAACACACGCCTATCGTTCGGCGGAATCTTTGAACGCATTTTCGTCAGCCCACGCTACCACCGCATGCACCACGCGATGAGCGCCGGCCAGCGCGGTTGCAACTTCGCGACGCTGTTTCCCGTGTGGGACATCGCATTCGGCACCGCCAACTTCTCGGACGAATACCTGCCGACGGGCATCGACGATCAACTCACGGGCCGCGACTACGGCGACGGATTCTTCCGCCAACAGTGGCTGGCGCTCAAGCGAATCGGAGAAAACGCCGGCCAGTCGTAGTCAAGGGCGCTTCCACCCTTGCAGAAAACCCAGCACCGTTCGCTTCAAGTCTTCTTCCGCTCGCGCCGTGTAGGGCGACACCCGCGGCTCATATCCGCCGAGTGGCAACTCGGCCGCAGTCAACAAGTAACCTAGCCATCCGTTCGTGTAGCCGAAGTACATCGTATTCGCGAAGGGCGATCTCTCCCGCACATCGATCGCGATCTCGCAGAACAACTCCAGGGGCGCCGCCCAAATCGCGGTGTCTTTCGCGACTTTCAGAAACCGCACCGGCAACCGGATCTGCTCAGTCTTCACATAGTCGGCCAGTTCAGCCGAATCCTTCATTCCACCCTTGCGCGCCGTTTCGACAACCGCCGCACCGACGCCCAATTGAACGTCGACCGCCGCCGCCGGCATCGCCCGATACGCCTCGATAATTTTATCCCCCAACAGCGCCCGAAATTGTTTCAAACGTCCCGCCGCCGGGGTGGGTTGCGTCGTGTAGATCGGCGCGATGTTCCCCGCCGCGCCGTTCACATAGATCATCGGCGCGCCGATTTTCCCTTCGACATACTCCGACACAATCCCCTGTGCATCGCCGCTGATCAACAAATTCGGCTGCCCCAGCACCGTGCCGTGCATCGCGTAGTTGGCGATCAGCCCCATCGGCTTACCCGAAGCGTCGTCGAGCGCGATCAACCCAATCCACCGGTCGACCGGACCATCCGGGTTGAAGCCGAGAAACGTCTCACCCTCGACATCCCGCGCGCGCCGATTCATATTGGCGTTCGCGTGCCCCCACCCGATCCGCATGCGGGCCGGAGCGAGCTTGGAACGCGCTTCTTTGACGGCCGCGATAAGCGACCGCGCCACTAACTCGGTATACGACGGATCGACCTCATGCGTGTAGCGATCGCCCAGAAACGACGCCGCCAACCCCGGCGGTCCAACCTCCGGCGCCGAGTGTGTGTGCGTGAACGTCCACCAGAACTGGTTGGGCGTGATGCCCGTCTCCGCCGCCAACAACTTCGCCACGCGATCATACTCGGCCGGCGACACCAGACACAAATCAGAAGACACAAGCACAAACCATGTCGCACCATCGTCCATCGCCACCACGCGGTGATAAATCCGATCGTTGACGCCCGTCGACTTGCGCGCCGCATAGCCGAGTAGCCACTGCGGGCCGTTCGGCGTGATATCGGTTTTAACAACGGCCGCGCGAAAATCGGCGGCAAGAGTGCTGAGACTGAGAGCGAGTAGGTAACGGATCATCCTACTCTTCTATATCGCAATTCGTCGACAAGCACCCAGCCCCCGTCGATCCACTCCTCGTTGCGCAACAACACTTCGTGTTCCTCGCCCCATTCCCAACTTTGCCGAAGCCGCATCGTGACGCCCATAAATGTCATCTCGCCTTCGAATACCGTTTCCCCTCGCGCCGCGACCAACGCCCCATACGATTCGGGTTCGCCCATCACCAACGCCCACCTTTCGGAATAGCGGTCATAAACCAAAAACGGGGCGGCTTCGCATCCAGGCCGGCGCGCCGAAATACCGTAAGGCGCCGCCGCAAACGTCATCAATCCCGTCGCCGTCCGCGCCGGTTCGACGATCGACAATTCCCACTCCCAATCGCCCGCCAACCAGTGAAAACTCTCGTCGTGCGGATGCGATAAATACTCCGCATCTCCGGCCAAACGCGCGGCGAAGCGCTGATAGATGTTCATATCACTACAACTCCGCTGCCGCGTCCCTTAGCTTGTCAGCGAAGTTCCCACCCGACTCCGGCCACAGCGCGCGCCGCTCAATCGGCAGCACATTGTCAATCTCGTGGACCAGCTTCAGCAGGCCCTTCAGATTGCTCCGCGCATACCACGCCGAGTTGGGCAGATCCGGATTCGGCAAGAACCACGCCTCCAGCCCGAAGTCGATACGCAGATGTTCGGCGGCTTTGTCGTCGTCGCCAAACGGCGTATCCGCAAACCGCGGACCGAACATCGACATCGTCACCCGCGCCGGTTCGAGCTTCCAGTCCTTTTCGTAACGCCACAGGCCCCACCAGGTTTCGAAGTGCGCGGCGCAATCGTCGTGGCTGAACTCACCAGCCGCAGCGGCCACCGCCTTCGGGTTGACGGGATCGTTGAACGCGCGCTCCACGACGGGAGGCTCGGTAACCGACACGGCTTGTACACGAAGAATCGACTCACCGGGATTTTGCGGCGAGTACGGAAACAGTTCGAGCATTCGGCCGTAGTGGCGCAGCATCGTCATCGGCGAGTAGCCTTTCAGCCAGCAGGAGTAATAAAGGTGATCAGACACTCCCTCTATTGTTTCATTGCTGCTCCAACACGCGCTGCAACGCCTTCCGGGCCTTCTTCGCATTCTTCATCGCGCGTCGGTTGTTGGGATCCCGCTGCGCCAGCAACTCGAAAAACTTGTTCGCTAGCGCGAGGTGTTTTTCCCCTCTTCATCCTCTCCCTGTTCATGCAGCGCCTTCGCCATCCGCGCGTGCAAATTCGCCGTGCGCAACAGCAACTGCACATTTTCGGTGTCGCGCATCTGCTGCTGGCCGACCGCGTCGAGTTGCGCGCGAAGCTCGCTCAACCGGTTGTCCGGCGCCATCTCGCGTACGAACTCAGGCTGGGTCGTGTCCTCACTGCAAACCTGTGCGAACTGATTGCTTTGCGGAAAAACTCTCAACGCTTGCGCGCAGTAACCGCGCCGGGCGCCGGGCTTTCCCTCAAATTCCGCCAATCGCGCCAAACCAATCAATGCGCGGCCTTCCAAATCGCGGGCGCCAATTGCACGGCCCGCTTCGGCGGCATCAGACAGTGCCACCCGCGCTTGTTCGATCTTGCCCTCCCGAACCAGTTCCGGCGCCATCGCAACCAGCAGCCGGTAGTACGGATGCGACGGGGGCAGCTTGCGCTTCAACGTCCGCTTGTATTGTTCGTGCACGTCGATCGACTCGTGGGCGCGTTGCAACCCAACACTTGCGTTCGCCCGGTGCCGCATGGAAAGAGCAAGCAGCGGCAGCGTGATCGCCTTCGATTCCAGGGCCAGCGGATCGCGCCGCCGCTGCCAGACCTTTTCGGCCAAATCGCGCGACTTCTCGAGCGCCGCTTCCGCCTCCGGTGCTTGGCCCTCTTCGAGCTTCGACGTCGCCAGCCGGCGCCACGCCGCCGCGAGTTCCAGTTCAACTCCATCATGATTCTGTTTTTCCAACTGCGCGATCGTTGTCTGCAAAACTCCCTGAATCGCCTTGCGGTCTTCGCTGGTGGATGCAAACGGCGTCGCCGCCGAATCCAGCACCGACCGCACCACGCCGCGCATCTGGACCAAATTTTCTTGATCGCGCCGCGCATCGCGCCAGAAAAACACCCCGGCGGTAAGCAACGCCGCCATCGCCGCCGATGCCGCGGCGACTCCCGCGACGTTCCGCTGTACAAATTTTCTCGCTCGATACCGCGCGTCTTGCGTTCGTGCATGAACCGGAAGGTTTCGCTGCGCGCGCTCGACATCCAGATCGAGTTCGCTTGCGCTCGGATACCGGCCACCCGCCTCTT
>VFZQ01000286.1 GCA_016871135.1 Acidobacteriota bacterium
GGGAATAAAAACCGCCCGGGCGCGGGTCCCGGGCGGTGCAGGAGTTGCTGATGAAGCTGAGAGTTAGAGGCTCTTGGCGATGGCGGCTTGCGTCTTCACGTCTTCCGGCAGTGCGAAGACCTTGATTTCGACGCGGCGGTTTTGCTCGCGGCCTTCCTTGGTCTTGTTGTCGCCGACCGGGTTCTCGGCGCCGACGCCTAGCATTTGGATCCGGCGGAGCGGTACGTTGTGGGTAACGGTGAGGTACCGCACCACGGCCATCGCGCGCTTCTGGCTGAGGTCCTGGTTGTACTTGGCGTCGCCCATTTTGTCGGTGAAGCCCTGGACTTCGACGACAAACTTTTTGTTGCTCTTGAAGCTAGCCGCGAAGGCGTCCAGCTTTTCTGTCTGTTCCTTGGAGAGGTCGGCCCTGTTGAAGCCGAACACGATGCTCTCGGTCTTCACCATTTGATAGTTGTCGATGTTGGCGCTGACGCGGTCCACCGATTGCGCGACGCTGGTCAAAGTCGTTTCGACTTCGCCGATGCGGGTCATACCCTTTTCAGCGAGCGTTTGCGCGCCTTGCGCCTTCTGATCGGCGGCGACGGCCTTGCCGTCTGCGGCGATCGCGGCGGCTCTCGCGGCCTTGGCTTCGCGTTCGGCGCCGGAGGCGATTTCGCTGGTTTGTGACAGCTGCTTCTCCAACGCGTCAATATCCGATTCGGCTGCTCCCGCGCGTTTCTCGACCGCACCCATGCGGCCTTCCAGCGGCGCGATCGACGCCTTCACATGCTTCTTTGTGGCGCATCCCACCGAAGTAACCATCAATCCCGCTACCGCCAAGCTCATCCAAATCGACTGTTGCATCATCATGTTCTTTGCAACTCCTTTCACGTTTCAATGGTAGCAAGCGGCGTGCCAAACGCAAAAGTACTTTAGAATCAATGATCAGTACCGGCGGAGTAGCCCGTGTGTATGGAATTCTTACAGGTGTTCGCCTTATGGTGTCTGAACTTTGGACGCCGCTGGCGAGCTACACACTCATCGTCGCCAACTCGACGTGGCTGCGGTGGCCTTCGACGACGACGATGCCGCTTTCGGTGACGTAATGGCGTTTGCGGTCCTCTCCGAGGTTGTAGCCGATTTCGGCGCCTTCGGGGATGCGGACGTTTTTGTCGAGGATGGCGCGGCGGATTTTGGCGTGGCGGCCGATGTCGACGTTGTCGAAGAGAATGGAATCCTCAACGATGGCGCCAGTGTGAACACGCACGCCGCGGCCGAGTACGCTTCCCTTTACAAGACCGCCGGAGAGGATTGAGCCGCCGGAGACGATCGAATCGATCGCCGTGCCGCGACGGCCCGCTTCGTCGAAGACGAACTTGGCCGGCGGATCTTCAAAGCCCGCGGTGCGGAGTTTCCATTCGCGGTTGTACAGGTTGAGTTCCGGGTTGACGCTGCGAAGATCCATATTGGCGTCGTAGTAGGCGTCGATGGTTCCGACGTCGCGCCAGTACGATTTCGAATTCGGGGGATCGCCAGGAATCTTGTTGGTGTTGAAGTCGTACGCGTAGAGATCGGCCTTGCCGACTAAGGAGGGCAGGATGTCGCGGCCAAAGTCGTGTGAGGAGCTTTCGTTCTCCGCATCGGCGTAGAGTTCGCGAAGCAGTAGGCCCGTCGAGAATATGTAGTTGCCCATCGACGCGAAACACATTTCGTCGTTGCCGGGCATGGTGGGCGGCTCGGCGACCTTTTCGTGGAAGCCGGTGATGCGGCCGTCTTGCGAGGACTCGATGACGCCGAATTCGCGGGCTTCCTCTTTCGGCACGGGAATGGCCGCGACAGTGGCTTGCGCGCGTTTGTGTTCGTGGAACTCGATCATCTCGCGGATGTTCATGCGGTAGATGTGATCGGCGCCGAAGATGCAGACCAGGTGCGGGTCTGCCTGTTCGATGAGGTTGATGTTCTGATAGACGGCGTCGGCGGTGCCGCGATACCAGGTTTCGCCGGCCGAGCGCATCTGCGCGGGTACGGGAATCATGAATTGGCTCTTCAGCATGCCGCCGAAGTCCCAGCCGTCGCGTATGTGCTGCAGTAGCGACTGGCTCTTGAACTGCACCAGCACGTAGGTCGAATAGACGCCCGAGTTGGTGAGATTCGATAGAACGAAATCGACGATGCGGTAGCGCCCGCCGAACGGCACGGCGGGTTTGGCGCGTTCTTTCGTCAGCGGGTAGAGGCGGGTACCCTTGCCGCCGGCGAGGACGAAGGCGAGGACGCGAAGTTGCATGAGGTAAGACTCCGACAGCGCGCGAATTCGGGGGAAGCTTGCGCGGCTTCCCCCTAGAGTATCACTGGCTATTTCTGACGCACGACGATTTGCTGTTCGGGCGCGGGGAAACCGGCTTCGCCGAAGGCGTCGCGGAGCATCTTGTTCGTATCGAAGTAGACCTGCCAGTAGTGATCGGTGTGCGTGTAGGGGCGCACCGCAAGCACTGGCCCGACGAAGTTGAAATCCAGAATTTCGACTTCGGGCGCGGGAGCAGTGGCGACGTTGGGGATTGCGGCCAGCTTCTTCTTCAGGATCGAAATTGCCTGCGCGGGATCGACCGAGCCGTTGAGTTGCGCGGTGCGTTCGACGCGGCGAGTTGGATTCGTGGAATAGTTCTGGATGTTGTCGCCGAAGATCTTGTTGTTGCCGACAAAGTTGACGACGTTGTCGGGTGACACGATCGTAGTGGCGAACAAACCGATCTCATGCACGGTGCCGGTGATGCCGCCGGCTTGGATGAAATCGCCGACCTTGAACGGCCGCAGAATGATGAGGAAGACGCCGGCGGCGAAGTTGGCGAGCAGTCCCGCCCAGGCCGCGCCGATGGCCACGCCGGCGGCGGCGATGAGGGCCGCGAACGTTGTTGTTTCGACGCCGAAATAGCCGAGGATTGCCACGACCAGCGCGATGTTCAGGGCAACGCCGAGGCTGGCGACCAGCCATTGTATGAGGGTCTCTTCGATTTGTTGGCGGCGAAGGCCTTTGCCGAGTAAACCGGTAGCGGCCGAGATCAGCCAGCGTCCGATGATCCAGAGGGCGAGGGCGCCGGCGACTTTAAGGCCAACGGCGGTGAGAGTGGTGATGGCTTGTTGTTGCAGTGCTTGGAGGTCCATGGTGAGTCCGCCGTTAGATGATTCGGTCCCAAGCGATGTTACAGAATTTCTTGATAGAGTGGAGAACTTGCCGCCCTCGACACGTCCACCGATGAGCGCCGCGCTTCGCTGGGGCACGGTTGTGCTTCTCAGTTTTGGCATGGTGATCGCCTACATTGACCGCGCGAACTTGAGCGTCGCGCTGGCTGACGCCGATTTTAAGAAGCACTTTCAGTTGACCGATACCGATCGCGGGTTGATGAACTCGTTTTTCTTCTGGTCGTACGCGTTTCTCCAGATTCCGGCCGGATGGCTAGTCGATAAATACGGCGTGAAGAAGCCCTACGCGATCGCCTTCGTGTTTTGGAGCCTGATTTCGGCGGCGACGTCTTTTGCGGGAAGCGTTTCCCACATTTTGGGACTGCGGTTCCTGCTTGGCATCGGCGAAGCGTTGGTGACGCCGGCGAGCATGCGGTGGATCCGGTTCAACGTGGAGGAGAAGTCGCGTGGGCTGGCGGCGGGGATTTATATGGCGGGGACGAAGTATGGTCCGGCGATCGGCACTCCGCTCGCCGCGTATTTGTTGGCCGAAGCCGGTTGGCAGCAGATGTTCTTGATCCTCGGGCTCGGTTGCATGGTGTGGCTGATTCCGTGGCTGTTGATGGTGCGCGACAACGACCGCGAGATTGAGGCGGAACAAGCGGCCGCGTCCAAAGGCCCGGCGCTGCCATTCAGCGAGATTCTGAAAACGCCGGTGATTTACGGCGTCTTCTGGGGCACCTTCTGCTACAACTATTTTGTGTTCTTCTCACTCACCTGGTTGCCGGCGTACCTGGTGGAGCGGCGCGGGATGTCGAAGACCGATATGGGTCTCATTACCGGCTTCAGTTTCGGCGGCATGGCGACGGTGGCGATATTGGCCGGCGCGCTGGCGGACTGGATGATCGTGCGCGGCGCGAATGCGGTGCGGACGCGGAAGGCCTTTACGGTCGCGGGCCTGTTGGTGGCGTCGACCGAGATCATCGGCGCGATGAGCGATTCGCACACGACGGCGATAGTATTCGCGATTGTGTCGTTGAGCGGGCTCGGTTTGGCGACAGCGAATTATTGGGCGCTGACGCAGACGCTGATGCCGGGCGCGGCGGCGGGCAGGATCGCCGGCGTGCAGAACATGGCGTCGAATTTGAGCGGCATCGTGGCGCCGCTGTTGACGGGTTGGTTGTTGCAGATCACGGGATCGTACAATGCGGCGATGCAGGCCATCGTGATGTTCCTGCTTTCGGGCGCGCTGGCGTACGTGTTCCTGGTGAAAGAGAAGTATGCGCCTGGAAGGAGGCTTGCTGTATGAGGTACTTGTTAGTTGCTCTGACCGCTTGCGCGGTGACGATCGGCGGCTTGAGCGTCATGGGTTGGGCGCCGCCCCAGAAAGTGAAGCTGGAGAACGCCAAGGTGCGCGTGAAGGAGGTTCTCTATGAACCCGGCGTGCCGCGCGAGCGCTATATCCGGCCGACCGATCAGGTGATCGTTTTTCTCGACGATTCGAAATACGAGCGCATCGATTCGGCGACCAAGGAACGCACGGTGCGCGAACGTAAGAGCGGCGATGTGATTTGGCATGACAAGGGCGAAGACGCGCCGGTGTTGAAGAACCTGGGCACGAAGCCGTATCGCACGCTGACAATCGAGTTGCTGAAGTAATGTCATTCCAAAAGGCGGCGGTGATTGGCGCGGGCATGATGGGCCCGGGAATTGCGATGACGCTTGCTTGCGGGGGCGTCGACGCGGTGATTGTGGGACGGACCGAAGAGTCGGCGGCGCGAGGATTGGCTGAGGCGCATCGCGTGCTGGAGTTGTTGCGCGGCGAGGGGCTGGCGGGCGAGGCGGCGGCCTTGTCGGCATCTTGCGACTTTGATAGTTCGTTGCGCGACGCCGATTTCGTGATTGAGTCGGCGCCGGAGAACATGGAGTTCAAGCAACAGTTGTTCGTCCGGATGGAGTCGGCCGCGCCGGCGCACGCGGTGCTGGCGTCGAACACTTCGGGGATGAGCATCACGGCGATCGGGTCGTTGTGCCAGAGGCGCGACCGGATCATGACGACGCACTTTTGGAATCCGCCGCATCTGGTGCCGTTGGTCGAGATCGTGATGAGCCCGTATACGGACTTGGCGCTGGCGCAGTCGGTGCACGCGTTGTTGGCGCGGTGCGGGAAGGTTCCCGTGCTTGTGAAGAAGGACACACCGGGGCAACTCGGGAATCGCATGCAGATGGCGATGGTGCGCGAGGCTGCCAACATTGTGCGCGAAGGGATTGCCGATGCCGAGGCGGTCGACCTTGCGGCGCGGATGGGCTTCGGGATACGGCTGCCGGCGTATGGCGTGCTGGAGCACCAGGATATCGTCGGGCTGGAGATGTGCGCGGGAATTTTGGAGTACGTAGCGTCGGACGTTTACAACGGGACCGAGGCGCTGGCGCATCGGGAGTTGATTGCGAAGGGTTTCACCGGGGTCAAGGCAGGACGCGGGTTTTACGATTGGTCGGTGAAGGATCCGGCGGAAGCGAAGGCGCGGCGGGACGCGTTTGTGTTGCAGGTGTTGAAATGGAGCAAGGCCTAGATCCAAAGGCGACTTGGGGGATCTGTCGAAACAAACTTCGACGCGTTCGCGGTCGGTGAAGGGATCGCGGCAGGTTCGCGAGCCGTTACTCCAGATGCCCGTCGCGCATTTTCACGATACGGTCGGCGAAGGCGGCGGCTTCTGGATTGTGGGTGATCATGAGGATCGTCTGGCCGATCTTCTTGTTCAGGCCGCGAAGGACATCGAGCACGGCATTCGAATTTTCCGTATCGAGGTTGCCGGTGGGCTCGTCGGCGAGGAGGATTGCGGGGTGATTGACGATGGCGCGGGCGATGGCGACGCGCTGTTGCTCGCCGCCGCTGAGTTGGCGCGGCTTACGGTCGAGCTTTTTGTCGAGACCCAGGAGGCGCAGCACTTCGAGGAACTGCTCTTCGAAGGGGCCGGTGCGGTGGGCGATATCGCGCGCAATTTCGATATTGCCGCCGACGGTGAGCGTGGGCAACAGGTTGTACTTCTGAAACACGAAGCCGACGACGTGCCTGCGGAGCGCGGTTCGTTCGCTGTCGCTGAGGTGCGACATGTCCTTGCCGTCGATGACGATGCGGCCATCGGTGGAGGGCGTCAGGCCGCCGAGGATGTGGAACAACGTCGACTTGCCGGAACCGGACGGGCCGATGACGGCGAGAAATTCGCCGCGCTTTACGGTGAGATCGACGCCCCGGAGTGCGTGGACATCGACGTCGCCGGAACGGAAGGTCTTCTTCAGCCCGGTGATTTCGATGATGGCATCAGTCATAAGACAGAGACTCCAGTGCGTCCTGGCGGGCGGCTTTCATGGCGGGATAAAGCACGCCGAGCAGCGCACCGCCGATGGTGACGCCGGTTGCGATCGGCCACCAGGCGTACACGATGGCCTGCGGAAACGATGCGGGAATGAAGACGGAAATCAACCAGCGCGTTCCGTAGCTCATGGAGATTCCAACCAGGCTGCCGAATATTGCCAGGAACAACGTCTCGCGGACGAGTATGCCGAGGATGTAACCGGAGCCGGCGCCGAGCGCCTTGAGGATGCCGATTTCTCGCGTGCGTTCGAGAATCGCCATGTACATCGACAGGAACACGATGAGGAATCCGAACATTACGGAGAGGCCGGCAACAAGGCGAATAAACATGCGCAACTCCGGGACGTTATTGACGGCGAATTGCGAGACGAGATCGGCCATGGAGTA
>VFZQ01000287.1 GCA_016871135.1 Acidobacteriota bacterium
TGGCGCTCTTCACCGTTCCGGTGTAGTTCACGGTCATCTCATTGTCCTGCAGCTTCATCTTGATCGTGAAGCTCACCTTGTCGCCATCGATCTTGCCGTTCTCAATCACGGATTCGCCCGCGAATGAGCTTACCGTTTTGCCGGTCAATTTCGCGCCATCGGCCTTGAAGTGGAACTCGCGCGTCACCTGCCCGTTCGGCCCTTCGGCCGATGCCGTCCACGAACCGTCGATGTCGGCCGCCATGCAGCCCATCGCCATCACCGCTAGAATGAGAAGCTGTTTCATGCCGAGAGGATACCAGAAAGCGATACGCGCCGATATCACGACTCTTCATGTCGATGTCATCGTGAATGCCGCCAACTCATCGTTGCTCGGCGGAGGCGGCGTCGACGGCGCCATACATCGCGCGGCCGGGCCGGAACTGGTCGGCGAATGCCGATTGCTCGGCGGCTGCAATACAGGCGACGCGAAAATCACCAAAGCTTACCGGCTGCCGGCGCGCCACATCATTCACACGGTAGGCCCGGTTTGGCGCGGCGGCGCTCACGGCGAAGCCGCGCTACTCGCGTCATGCTACAAGCGGTCGATCGAACTCGCCACACAAGCCGGCGCGCGGTCGATTGCGTTTCCCGCCATCAGCACCGGCATCTACGGCTATCCGAAGGAGCAAGCGGCACCCATCGCCGTCGCCGAGGCGGAAGGGATCGACGAGGTAATCTTCTGCTGCTTCTCCGAGGACGATTTGGCGATTTATGAACGCCTGCTCAGTCGCCGACCTTATACATGTACTTGATGTTGGCCTTGTACAGCAGCAGGTTCGGCGCGCCCTCGCGATTGACTTTGAGGCAACTCTTGTCGTACCACTCGATGACGCCCTGGATCACCTCTCCGTCAGTGAGCAGGATCACCATCGGAGTCTTCGACTGCATCTGTTTCATGTAGTAGAAATTCTCGGCGTTGGTTTGTTCGGGCGGTACCGGCTTTTTAGCCGAGGCCGCCGGGGGACGTGAGGCTGGCATGTTTTCTCTGGGGGACACGAGATGCGGACGAATGAGTTTTCTAGTATTAGTTGGTTCCACGGACCGACTCCTTCCGGCGAACCCGCTCCATCGGCTTTATTTACAAGTATGAACAGAATATTTGCGCGCCGGCTGGAGGGAAGGTCTACCGCTATTGAAGCACACGCTCCCGCATCTCGACAACCCAGGCGTCGAGAGCGATACCCTTTTGGATATTACGGCGAAGCAGGTCGATCAGTTCGTCGGTCTTTCTCACCGCACCGCGAATCCATGTAAATTCCACGGCGCCGGCCATCCCTTCCAGTTCGCGCCGCACATCCTGATTCCGTATCGCGGTACTTGGGTTGTAACGCAGCCACAGCATGTCTTCGAGCAGGACCAGCAGCACCTTCAGATGATTCTCCAGTTTTTCGCTGCGCGCCGCGTTGAGCGATTCGCACACCTTCGCCCAGTCGCTCCAGGGCAGCACACCCGCCGCCGCGCCAATCATCGCCATCATTTGCGCGCGCCGTTTGTCGTAGGCCGCCAAGTCGATCGAAGCCGCGATGCCCGGGCTGCCGGACGCCAGCGCCAATCGCCGCTGCGCGTGATCGAGCCCGCGCGATTTCGCGAACGCTTCCATCTCCGCCGCCGATAGAGGCGTGAGATAGAGCGGCACCGATCGCGATCGAATCGTCTGCAGCAAATCGTAGGCGTTCGCCGCCGTGCAGATCATGATGAGATACGGCGGCGGCTCTTCGAGAATCTTCAGCAGCGAGTTCGCCGCCTGCTCGTTGGCGCGGTCGATTTGATCGATCAGAAATACGCGGTGCTTGCCCTTCAACGGCGCAAACTGCGCGCGTTCTTTCAGGTACCGCATCTGTTGAATCGAGATCTGCCGGAGCGGGCCTTCGGGGCAGAAAGTCACGAAGTCCGGATGGGTCTGAAAGAGCAGCGGGTCGTCGGCGCGTTTATCGGCGGGCAGTTTGTCGCGCTCGTTGATGGTCTCCACATTGCCGGGCAGGCTCAAGTCGTCGCGCTCGATCAAGTCGCCTTGGCCAAGCAATCTCGCGCCGAATCGCCGCGCGAGCGTGGCCTTGCCGATGCCCTCGGGTCCCGCCAGCAGAATCGTCTGCGGAATCCGCGATCCGGAGATCATTGTCTCCAGCGTCTCGGCCGCCGCGGCGTTGCCGTGAAAGTTCTCAAACATCGGCGGTTGCCTTTCGCAACGAGTGCGCCGCGATATGCTCCTCCACCGCGCTCCAAATCGCCGCCGCGACCTCGTCGATCGATTGCCCCGCATCGACGCGCCGGATTCGCGAAGGCTCCTGGTCGCACAGCCGCGCATAGGCCGCGCGCACACGATCGTGAAACTCGGCGGCTTCGTCGTCGATGCGCGTTTCATCCGGCGCGGCGGCGGCCGCGCGCTCCTGATTTCGCGCACGCGCGCGAGCCAAACCGACTTCACGGTCGACGTCGAGATACACCGTCAAATCCGGCTGCACCTCGCGGCAAGCGAAGCGGTGGATCTCGCGCACGATCCCCTCGCCAAGCCCGCGGCCGACGGCTTGGTAGGCAAGCGTCGAATCGGTGAATCGATCGGACACAACAACGCGCCCCTCAGCCAGCGCCGGTCGAATCCACTGATCGACGTTTTGTGCGCGACAGGCAAAATACAACAGCAACTCCGCGCGGCTCGACAACTCCTGATTCGCCGAATCGAGCAGAATCTTCCGGATCTGCAAGCCGATCGGCGTGCCGCCCGGCTCGGCCGTTTCGAGCAGATCGTAGCCCTCGGCGCGCAGCCGGTCGATCAACAGCCGCATCTGCGTCGTCTTCCCGCTGCCGTCCATTCCCTCGAACGACAGAAACAGCCCTGGCCGCCGCGCGTCAGTCATAGACGTAATGCAAAACCTTCTTCAAGTCTTCCCACGCTTCGCGCTTGGCGTTCTGGTTGTACTGGCGCAGCAGATAGGACGGATGATACGTCACCATCACGGGAATGTCGCGCCACTTCTGCCACTCGCCGCGCATCTTCGTCACGCCGATCTTGGTGTTGAGCAGAGCCTTTGCCGCCGTCGCACCGAGGACGCAGATCGCCTTCGGATTGATCGTCAGGAGTTGACGCGAAAGGAACTGCCCGCAGATCTCCATCTCATCGGCTTCGGGCGTGCGATTCTCCGGCGGGCGGCACTTCACCACGTTGCAGATGTAGACATCGGGCCGCTTGATGGCGATGCCTTCCTTGGCCGCGGTGCCTTCGATCATCTGTGTCAACAACTGCCCCGCGCGGCCGACGAACGGCAAGCCGCTGGCGTCTTCGTCGGCGCCAGGGCCCTCGCCGACAAACACAAGACGCGCCGATTCATTGCCCGATCCAAATACAATCTTGTTGCGCTGCTGGCACAACCGGCAGCGCTTGCAATCGCCGATGTCGGCGCGAATCGCGTCCATGGAATCGCCGGCGGGAGCGAGCGGAGGAAGTTCGAGCATGGTGGGAGGTTCGGGTTTCGGCTTCGGCGCCGGAGAGACTATGGTAACTGGCTTTGCCGCCGCCGCGCGTTTGTACAAGCTACGAACACCCAAATCCTGATAAAACTCCAAATAACGCCGCAGTTCGTCGTTGTGCATGGAAGCCTACCGCGCGCTGTGCAGCGCAAGCCGCAATCGCAAAGCGTGATCGAGAATCTTGTGCGCGATGTCTTTCTTCGTCGCGCGTTCCACGGGAACCGTTTCGCCGGTCGACATCACCAGCGTCACCTCGTTCAGATCCGATCCAAACCCCGTGCCCGCGGCATTGACGAAGTTGCCCACAATCATGTCGGCCTTCTTCACCTGCATCTTCCGCCGCGCTTCGGCCACCATGTCGTTGGTCTCGGCGGCAAATCCGATCAGCAAGCGGTCGCCCTTCTTCGCGCCTACTTCGGCGAGGATGTCCACGGTCGGATCCAGATCGAGGGTCACACGCGCCGCAGTCTTCTTGATTTTTTTGTCCGGCACGTTGGCGATATGATAATCGGCCACCGCGGCCGATTTCACCACGATGGTGGCCGCTTCCAAATTCGCCATCACCGCATCGCGCATCTCGGCCGCCGTTCGCACGCGGACCACTTCGACGCCCAGCGGCGCGGCAATCTGCACCGGCCCCGAGACAAGGATCACACGCGCGCCACGCGCCACGGCTGCTTCCGCGATTGCGTAGCCCATCTTTCCGCTCGAACGGTTTGTGATGTATCGCACCGGGTCGATCGGCTCCTGCGTCGGCCCCGCGGTGATCACGAACGTCTCGCCATCGAGGTCCATCTTGCGGCCCGCGCACGCGGCCACCGCATCGGCGATCAACTCCGGCTCGACAAGCCGCCCCGCGCCCACCGTGCCGCATGCCAGATCGCCCGCGTCCGGCCCGATAAACCGGTGGCCGCGCGCTTTCAGTGTCGCGACGTTCGCCGCCGTCGCCGGATGCTCCCACATGTTCGTGTTCATCGCCGGCGCCAGAATCACCTGTCCCCGAAACGCCAAGTATAGCGTCGACAAGAAATCGTCCGCCAGTCCGTGCGCGAACTTCGCCAGCAAATCCGCGGTCGCCGGCGCGACCAGCAGGATTTCGTTCTGCTGTGCGACTTCGATGTGCTCCACCGAACTGGACAGAATTTCATCCGCCGAACGGTTCCCGAAGAGATCGGTGATCACCTTCCGTCCGGTGAGAGCGGCGAAGGTAAGCGGCGTGACAAACTCACACGCCGATTTGGTCATAACCGTCGAAACGGTAAAACCATGCCGCATCAGCGCGCGGGCCAACTCCGCCGCCTTATACGCGGCGATGCCCCCGCCGACGCCAAGCGCGACGTTCATGCCGGAAACCTAGCCCTTGCTGCCGCGAGCCGCCAGCGCGGCGTCGCGAATCGGATCCTCGTACTGCACCAGTCCGCGGCGAACTTCTTCCAGCGCGGTGACGGTGGCCTTCTTCGACGTGGTCGGCAGGAACGAACGCGCGCCGCTCTGAATCTGCCGCGCGCGCTTGGCGGCGACGATGATGTAGCGATAGGTTGAGGACTCCGTGTCGTCCGGGATAGCGTGGTGCGCGTTGCGTGTGGGGAATTCAGACATTGGTGTTGTGCTTTCGGAATGAGTCTAGGACCGGCCCGAGTTTCGATTCCATCCTGTGCCAGCGAATCCGCTCGGCGATGACAATCGATTGCAGTTGCGTGAACGCTTCCTCGAGTTCGTCGTTGATGATGATGTACTGATAACGGCTATTCTCCGCCATATCGTCCACCGCTTGTTTCAGTCTACGCTCGATCGCCGCCTCGTCTTCGGTGTTCCGATTCCGGAGGCGCCGTTCCAAACCCGTGAAACTGGGCGGCACGACGAAGATGTAAACCGCGTCGATACCCTTCTCCTGTAATTGTCGCGCACCCTGGACTTCGATGTCGAGCAGCAGGTCCCGGCGCTGGAGCGCCGCCTCCTCCAATTCCTGGAAATGGGTGCCGTACAGATTGCCGGAAAACTCGGCGTGTTCGAAGAACCGGCCGGCGCGCAAATCCGCCTCGAAACGGTCGCGAGAGATGAAGTGATAGTCGACGCCGTCCTCTTCGCCCTTTCTTGGCTGGCGCGTGGTGCAACTCACCGAGAACCGCATGCCCGGGTCCCTTGCCAGCAACTGTTCGATCAGCACGGACTTCCCAGCGCCCGACGGTCCGGAAATAACAAAAAGTGTCGTCATTCCAGATTCAGCGACTGCTCCCGGATTTTTTCGATATCGGCTTTGATCCCGAGCGCCGTCTCGGTCAGCGACAGCCCCTGCTCGCCGACGCCGTTGGTTTTCGACAACATCGTGTTCGTTTCCCGATTCATCTCCTGCAACAGAAAATCGAGCTTTTTGCCGACCTCGCCGCCCGCCAGCAGCAGTTTTTCCAAGTGCTCGGCGTGAATATCCAACCGTGCGATCTCCTCGCCGATGTCGCTGCGGTCCGCGATTATCGCCGCCTCCTGCACCATGCGCTGTGGTTCGATCGTCGCGCCGTTCAGCAGTTCGCTCAGCCGCTGCTGCAGCCGCGCCTGAAACGCCGGCAGTGCGCGCGAACGGATGTCGCGGACTTTCACTACGGCGTCGCGAATGCTCTTGCCACGATCCAGCAACACGGCCAGCGTATCAACGCCTTCGCGCTCCCGGAACTGGTTCAGCTCGGCGACGGTATCCTCGGTCAGCTTGCAGAGGAACTGTTCCAGATTCGCATCGGGATCGCGGTCGCCGTTCGACCCGAGCATCCCCGGCAACCGCAGCGCCGCGCCCAGATCGGGCTCCGCCGTGATGCCGTGCCGCTCCGACGCCGCGCGCCACGCCGCGATAAACGAATCGAGCATTGCGTGGTTGACCGATGCATCGGCGTCGGCCGCGTTTCGCTTGATCGACGCGCGAATCTCCAGGTGCCCGCGCGAAATCAGCTTGCGGATGACATTCCGGATCGCATGCTCGTAAGGATCGAAATCCGGGGGCAGATGAAAATGCAGATCGAGGCCGCGATGGTTCACGCTCTTGATGCTGAGAACGACTTCGGCGTCTGGTGCGCTGCGGCGTATGCGCGCGTAGCCGGTCATGCTTCGGATTGGCATGTGGGAACTTCCATTATGAATTACCGGCCTCGTGAAACTGCAATTCGTGCAGGCGTTGATAGACGCCGCCCGCGCTCACCAACTCCTCATGACGGCCCGTTTCCACAATGCGGCCCTTGTCGAGCACCACGATTTTGTCGGCGCGGCGAATTGTCGAAAGACGGTGCGCGACCACGACGACGGTGCGGTTCTGCATCAGATTCGCCAGCGCTTTCTGCACCAGCACTTCGCTTTCGGTATCGAGATGCGACGTCGCCTCGTCGAGTATGAGAATCGGCGCGTTCTCGAGGAGCGCCCGGG
>VFZQ01000288.1 GCA_016871135.1 Acidobacteriota bacterium
GTGTTCTGATGGAGAAACTTATGAAAACGATCTTGACGTTAGCCGTTTCCCTTGTCGCCTGTGCCGAAGAATGGCCGCGTTTCCGGGGCGTAAACGGAACCGGCGTGGCGGCGTCGGCAAAATTACCGGTTGAGTTCGGACCGTCAAAGAACGTTGCCTGGAAAGCCGCCGTTCCGTTCGGGCAATCGTCGCCGATCGTTTCGGGCGGACGAGTGTTCGTTACCGCCAGCGAGGGCGAGTCGTTGATCACGCTCGCTTTCGATGCGTCGAACGGCAAGCAGATATGGCGCCGCGAGTTGAAGCGCGCCCATAAGAACGCAATCTATAAAGCCAACGACCCCGCTTCACCGACGCCCGCCTCCGACGGCAAGTCCGTCTACGTATTCTTTCCGCACTTCGGCCTGATCGCTTACACGCACGCGGGAAAAGAAAAATGGCGCGCTCCGTTGGGCCCGTTCGAAAACTTCTATGGCATGTCGGCCGGGCCGATCGTGTCCGGCGGCGTTGTCATTTTGCTCGCCGATCAGACCAGTGGATCGTACCTGCTCGCCCTCGACAAAGAAACCGGCAAACAAAAATGGAAGACCGAGCGACGCGAGCACCGCGAAAGCTGGGGCATTCCAATCGTGCACGAAGATCAATTGATCACCGTCGGGACATCGCGCGTGGAGTCCTATCATCTTTCGACCGGCGAACCGCGCTGGTGGATGGCGCTGCCGTCGTTCGGTTCGATGGGATCGCCGGTAGTCAGCGGCGACAGCGTGATCGTCACCGCGGACGGCACCGATAAGCCGTGGATTCCGTCGTGGGATTCGGTGCTCGCCAAATACGACAAAGATAAAGACGGCAAACTATCGATCGAAGAAGGCAAGGAAGACAAGGAGTGGGGTGAACACCTCGCGTGGGTCGACACCGACCATAACAAGATCGTGGATGCCGCCGAGTGGGACGAGGCCAGTAAATTGGGAATGGGTGAGTACGGCGCGGTGGCAATTCCGCTAGCGAGCAAAGGCCGCGTCGAAAGCTCCGCCGCCAAATGGCGCTTCAAGCGGAATCTGCCTTACATTCCGTCGCCCCTTGTTTACGACGGCGTCTTCTACATGGTGAAAACCGGTGGAATCGTGACGACGCTCAATCCGGCCGATGGTTCGCTGCAAAAACAGGGGCGCAGCGAGAAGGCGCTGGGCGAGTATTACGCCTCGCCCGTAGCTGGCGCGGGTAAGATTTACCTGCTCAGCGAAGAGGGGAAGGTCTCGGTCTTAAAGGCCGGAGCGCAGTGGGAAGTGCTGGCCGTCAACGATCTCGGCGAAGAGTGCCGTGCAACGCCCGCCATCAGCGGCGACCGCATCTTCATTCGCACGCGCGGGAACTTGTACGCGTTCGCGGAACGCTAAATCGCGCCCGCTTTGATAAGCTGTTCGGCGTGCTTGAGCGCTTCCGGCGTGAGGCGTTGGCCGCTCAGCATACGGCCGATTTCACGCGTCCGCTCCTCCGCCGACAACTCGCCGACCTCGGTAACCGTGCGGTCTTTCAGCACCTTTTTCTCGACGCGATAGTGATGGTCGGCGAAGCTGGCGATCTGCGCTTGATGCGTGACACACAACACCTGATAGCCGCGGCTCAGTTCCTTCAAGCGCCGACCGACCGCGTCGGCCGCCTCGCCGCCAATACCGGCGTCGACCTCGTCGAACACCAATAAATGCCGGGTTCCGGCGGGGTGTTCGCGTTCGACGCATGTTTTCAATGCCAGCGCGATTCTCGAGACTTCGCCTCCGCTCGCCACCTTCGATAATGCCCGCGGTTCCTCGCCGCGATTGGCGCTCACGCGGAATTCGATGGCGTCGAAGCCGCTGGCGCTCCAGGGCGCGTCGCCGATGTCGACAACGAACGAAGTACCCGCCATCGCCAGGGCGCTCAACTCTTTTTCAACGCGCTTTTCGAGCTGGCGCGCGGCGTCCTTGCGAAGGCCACGTAACTGCGCCGCGGCGATTTCGAATTGCTTACCGAGCTTTATGCGCCGCTCGGCGATCTCGGCGCGGCGCTCGCTGGCGGTTTCGACCGTACGCATCTTTTCTCGAAGCTCGTCGAGGAAACGCAGGATGTCTTCAATCGATGCGCCGTACTTACGCTTCAATTTGTCCATCGCCGCCAGCCGCGTTTCAACGGACTCCAGTTTTTCCGGGTCGGCCTCCAAATGCGCGAGATAGTCGCGCAGCGTACGGCCCGCCTCCTCGAGCGCGATCACGGCGGGCTTAAGCATGTCCGCCAGTTCGCTCAACGACGAGTCGATCCGCACTAGCTCTTCGATCCGCCGCTGTGCCGTCCGCGCTTGCGTCAACGCGGAATCCGGGGCATCGTAGAGCGCGGTGAACGCGGCCTCGGCGTGGTCGGACAAGCGGCCGACATTCTGCAGTACGCGCCGTTGATTGTCCAGCTCGGCGTCTTCGCCGCCCAGCGGTGCGACCGCTTCGATTTCTTTCCGCTGGAAGGTCCACAAATCGGCCAGCCGCAGTTGCTCCTGCTCGCGTTGCGCGATCTCTTCGAGTTCACGATCGCACGCACGCCACGCTTCGTAGATGGCTCCGACGTCGTCGCGCTTGGCTTTCGCGCCGGCGAAACTGTCCAACATCTCGCGCTGGGCGATCGGGTCGTGCAACTGCTGCTGCTCGTTCTGTCCGTGGATGTCACCGAGGTGCGGCGCGAGCGCTTTCAACAATGCCGCGGTGACGGGCCGGCTGGCGGCGAAGGCGCGCGACTTGCCATTTGCGGCGATCTCCCGCTCAATCAGAATCTCACCGTCTTCGGTGTCGATGCCGGCTTCGGCCAGCACGGCACGTGTGGCTGACGACGCTTCAAAAATCGCGCTCACCCGCGCCAGTTTCTCGCCCGTGCGAATCATCTCGGTGGAGGCGCGGCCGCCGAACAGCAGGCCCAGCGAATCGACGAGAATCGACTTGCCGCTACCCGTTTCACCGGTCAGCAAATTGAGGCCCGTGTGAAAGCGCAGCCGCTGCCGTTCGACGACGGCGAAGTTTTCGACGTGAAGTTCAACGAGCATCTTGTGACATCTTGTAAAAGCCGAAGCCGAGGACAGCAAGAATTGCGGCGACAAATCCCAGCATCCAGAGACCGAGGCTCTGTCCGCGCGCCATGCCCCAAACGATCCTCGCGATCATCGCCATCGTAACCAGCTTCAACAAACGCAGCATATCGATCGAAATATGGAGCTTTCGCTCCGTTCGCTCGCCCGGAACGTTGATCAGATCTGGATAACGCGGGGCGAACGTGAGCGCGGCGAACAAGCTCACGCAGGCCCCGGCAACAAACAACAGCGTTCCTTTACCGCCCCATCCATCGGGCTCGCCGCGCAGGTTGAAATGCGTCGGAATCTCCGCCGGGATAGAAGTCCAGTAGACGGCGACGACCGCCAGGGCGGCGGCCATCAACAGCGCGCTCAACGCGTCGATCGTTATCGAGAGTCCGCGGGACATGCAACTAAAATTGTAGCCGCAGCGAGGCCTGTGTTTGCCGCGGCGGCTTGGCCGACAGTACCCTACCGAAGGTCGAGGGCTCATCGACGAACCGCTCCGGCAGATCGAGGTTCGTGCGGTTAAACAGGTTGAACGACTCGATCGAAAATGTCAGGCGGAAGCGCTCAATCGGAATTACCTTGGCAATCGATGCATCGACGGTCGCCAGCGCGGGACCCGTGAGAACATTGCGGCCCGCGTTGCCGAACGAGTAGCGGGCGGGAATCGAAAACGCCTCGGTGCGGAACCAGCGGTTCGCGCTCCGATTGTCGATGGTCGCCGCGCCGTTGACATTCGGCCGGTCATAGCCGAACGTGCCGCCCGTGTTGCCGGTGTTCGAATTGTCGAAGCGGAGGTAAGGCGAGAACGGCTGGCCCGACTGCACCGCGAAGAGCGACCGCACTTCGACGCCGCGCGGCAGTTGCCACATCGCCGTGCCCGTCGCGCGTTGACGCATGTCGAAGCTGGAGAGTGCGCGCTCGGCGCGGTAGTTGCGGCTGTTCTGCGGGAAGTTCTTGTCTGGACCGCTCGTTAGAAACGAAGACGTATCATCGATCGACTTGCCGTAGGTATAAGACGCGAGCAGCGAAACTCCCCGCGTCATGCGTCGGTTCAGATTGACTTGCAGCGAATGGAAGTTCGAGTTCGCGCCGTTCTCAATAAAGAAGATTCCACCGAAGCGTGGCTGCGGCCGGTTGGCCTGCGGATTGCCGGGCGCGGGCAGCGGCTGATTGAGATCACGCGCGCGAGCCAACAGCGTGCCCTTCGTGCCAATGTAGCCGAGCGACAGCGTTGTCGAACGGTCCAGCAGACGTTCGACATTGAAGCTCCAGTGCTGCAGGTAGGTCGTGCGAGTGTCGGGATTGACCGTGTTGAGCGTAGCAGGCGGCACGATGCCGCCATTTGATGGGAACGGATTGGTGAGCGACGGGAACACTGTCGCCGTTGGGAACCAGACGCGGATGTTGAAGAACGGCGGGTTGAAGTACTGCGAGGAGTTGACGACGAAAATACCGGCGTCGAAGAAGACGCCGTAGCCCGCGCGAATCGTCGTTGCCGAGTTCATCTGCCACGCCGCGCCGAGCCTCGGCGCGAAGTTGTTGCGGTCCGGCCTGGTAACACCGCGAGCGATGCCGTTGGTCCCCACGCGCGCGAGTACGCCGGTTGCCGGATCGAACGCCGACATGCGGTCGAAGCGGTCGGTAGGCGGAGAGAAGTACTCATGCCGCAGTCCGAGATTTAGCGTTAGTCTCCGCGCCACGCGCCAATCGTCTTGAAAGAAGAGCCCGCTGAAGTAGCTGCGCAGCGTTTGCTGGTTGTCAAACTGCGACTGAATCGACGTCTGTGGAAAGCCGAGTAGAAGATCGCCCAGGCCGGCGCCGGTCAGAGCGCCGCCGAAGGTGAGCTGACCGCGCGAGAAGTAGTCGAGAAAACCGTTGGCCTCCTGGCGACGCGCATCGGCTCCGAACTTCAGAAGATGCTTGCCGCGCTGTATTTGCAAGGTTTCGGTGAGTTGATACGTGTTGCCGGTGCGGCCCAGCGGCAGCGGCGTCGCGTCTCCGATCGATGAGAAGCCTTGCACGTTGATCAGCGGATAACCGAAATCGCGCGGCTGCACGTTGAGCCATGACACGCCCCACTCGCGGCCGACATCGCGCAGGTGGTTCTGCGGACGGACATCGCGCAAGCTGCGCGTGAATCCGGCGCGGAGCGAATGCAGCGCGGTGGGCGTGAACGCTCGGGTGTGATGAATCATCGCGCTGTGGCCGCAGTTCTCGACGAAGTTGCCGAAGCCGGGAATCGACTGCGCCTCCTCTGCATAGGGTTCGAATAGATCCTGCGTTGAGAAGCTGTATCGCACGTTGATCTCATCGCGGCGCCCGAGTTTGGCGTCACCGCGCGCGCTGACTTGCGGCGCGTTGTCTGTCAGCACGGGTTGCGCTTGGGATGTGAGAGGAAAAAGCGCCAGTACGCGCGACGAGAGCGGATGGATGCGGTTGGCCGGGATCACGTTGCCGGGAAACGGACGCTGGGCGAACGGGTCGATAATCGTGCGGCCGAGACTCGCCAGATCGCCCGACCGCTGGGCTTGCGTGGGTACCACGCCAAGTCGCGGAAAACCGCGGCGTTCGACGAGACCCGCGGAGTTGGCGTAAAAGAAGGCGCGATCGCGGCGGATCGGCCCGCCGGCCGCGCCGCCGAACTGATTGCGTTGATAGCGCGCTTTCGTATCGCCTTCGAAGAGATTTCGCGAATCGAGTTGGCGGTTGCGGAAGTATTCGTAGACTTCGCCGTGCAGTTCATTTGTGCCCGCGCGCGTGATGACATTGACCTGCCCGCCCGCCGAGCGCCCGAATTCCGCGCCGTAGGAGTTCGTCTCCACGCGAAATTCCTGAATCGTTTCGACTGGAGGCTGCGAGACGAACCGGTTGTTATAAGGATCGTTGTTGTCGACGCCGTCGAGCAGAAACTGATTGAACTCTTCGCGCGCGCCGGCTGCATGCATCGCGAACGCGCCGCGGTTCGATAGCTCGGAATCCTGCGCCGGCGGGGCGACGCCGGGCGCAAGCAGCGCGAGCTGCAGAAAATCACGCCGGTTCAACGGGAGCGACCGAATACGCTCGGCGTCAAGTGTGAGGCCAGTGGGCGCGGCGCCGGACACAGCCGCGACTTCCGTCACCGTCCGCGTCCCAGCGACCGCGAGCGTCACATCTTCCGCGCGCGACTCGTTCGGCGCAATGCGCACGCCCTCTCGAACGAGCGCCGCGAAGTTAGCGGCTTCGACGGTCAGCCGGTACGTCGATGCCGCCAGTTGCAGGAACTGGTATGAGCCGTCAGGCCCCGTGCGAGTCACGCGTTTCATTCCACGCGTCTCTTCCTGGACGACCACCGTCGCCAGCGGCAGCGGCGCACCGGACGGATCGGTGACGTGGCCGCCAAGCGTTCCGGTTGTGACCTGCGCCGAGACCGCACCTATGGCGAGGTATACGAGGGCGTACTTCACTCTCTTAGTTTACGATCCACCGTGAAAATTTCCCTGAGAGGAATATTTCTCTCCGCGCAC
The DNA here is from genome assembly GCA_016871135.1 of Acidobacteriota bacterium. Classification (GTDB taxonomy): domain Bacteria; phylum Acidobacteriota; class Terriglobia; order Bryobacterales; family Bryobacteraceae. Next base: position 6,595 of record VFZQ01000288.1, read on the forward strand.
TCTGTATATAGACACCTCCGGCGAGCCACGGAGACTGAACAAGGGCGCGGGATTGAGACACCTCGCGCCCTCGTACCTTCCATGCCGGAATTCACCATCGATCGCCAGCCTGCTTGGAACGAGCCCATGCTTGTGCCCGCCGTGGGTGTGGTGTGCGGTGTGATGGTTGCACGCGTCGCCCCATTCTCGATCGGCGAAGCGGCGCTTTTGTTGTTGTTCTTTGGCGCGTTCGCGCTCCTTCGCGGCGCCAAGTGGCGCCGAACGACCTGTCTTGGATTCGCCGCCGCGGCGCTCGGCACCGCGGCGGT
>VFZQ01000289.1 GCA_016871135.1 Acidobacteriota bacterium
GCGAAATCGAGCACGCACCCGTCGTCAACGCCGAGGCGGAAGACGCCGAACTTGCCGAGGCCAAGCGTGTGGCGCAACGCCGGTGGAGAGAGTTCTGCGATGCCTTCGCCTCCAACAGCGGCAACGGCTTTTCGGTCAAAGCGCCGATCACGCGCGACGGCCGCACCGAGCACATCTGGGTTGATGTCGAAGAGATCACGCCCATCTGTGTGTGGGGGCTGCTCGGGAATGAACCGTCGGATTTGCCGGGATTGCGACTCGGTTCGCGCGTCGAGGTACCGCTTGACGACATCGAGGACTGGTCGTATTTGCGGGACGGAAAGACGATCGGAGGATTTTCGATCGCGGTGCTGTTGAAGCGCAATCGTTGAGGATCTGACACAATCGTCGGATATGGACCGACGGGTATTTCTGGCGAGTGGTGTTGGGCTGGCGGCGCAAACGGGCGCACCGAAACTGATTCGGCCGCGTGTGTTGAAACGCGGCGATACGGTCGGATTCGTTACGCCGTCGACGTATGTGTCGTCGCCCGACGAACTGGCCACGGCGCTGCGGACGGCCGAGTATTTCGGCTTAAAGGTCAAGATGGGCGCGAACGTACGGAAGAAAACGGGCTATCTCGGGGGATCGATCGCCGAGCGCGTGGCCGATTTGCACGCCATGTTCGCCGATCCGTCGATCGCGGCCATCTTGGCGATTCGAGGCGGATATGGCAGCGCGCAGTTGTTGCCCGCGCTCGACTACGAGCTGATCCGGAAGCATCCGAAAATCCTGCAGGGCTACAGCGATATCACCGCGCTGCACCTGGCGATCCATCAGAAGACCGGGCTGGTGACGTTTCACGGTCCGGTGATGTTGTCCGGGTTCACGCCGTATACGATCGAACATTTTCGGCGTGCATTGTTTGAAACAACACCGATCGGGAATGTCACGAACCCGAAGGAGTCAAATCCGCTGCGGCCCGCTCACACGCTGCGCACGGTGCGCGGAGGGCGGGCGCGCGGACCGCTTGTCGCGGGCAACTTGACGCTGATTTCGACGACGATGGGCACGCCGTACGAGATCGACGCGCGCGGCAAGATTCTGTGCATCGAAGACGTCGGCGAGGAGCCGTATTCGATGGATCGCATGCTGACGCAACTGCGGCTGGCGGGTAAGTTCGATCAGGCCGCGGGCGTGGTGCTCGGCGAATGCTCGCGCTGCACGCCGCGCGAGTTCCGACCGGGTTTCGATTCGAATTTGTCGCTGGGCGAAGTGATCGACGAGATCCTGGGCGGGTTGAAAATTCCGGTGCTGACCGGGCTGACGTTTGGGCATACCTCCGATCAGTTGACGTTGCCGTTGGGCTGCATGGCGGCGCTCGATGCGGACAAGGGGACGCTGACGATCGAGGAGGCGGGAGTGACAGCGTGAAACGCTACGATGCCATCATCGTCGGCGGCGGTCACAACGGCTTGGTGACCGCATTCTATTTGGCGCGCGCGGGTCGCAAGGTGCTGGTGTTGGAGCGGCGCGATCTTGTCGGCGGCTGCGCGGTGACCGAGGAGTTGTGGCCGGGGTATCGCGTCTCGGTAGCGAGTTATTTGACGAGCCTGTTGCAGCCGAAGATCGTCGAAGACATGGAGTTGGCGCGCTTCGGTTATGAGGTCGACCCCAAGGACCCGGCGTTCTTCTCGCCGTTTCCCGATGGGCGGTATCTGTTCACCTGGCAGGATCACCAGAAGACGTTCGACTCGCTCGCGCAGTTTTCGCGGCGCGATGCGGAGCGCATGAGTGAATACGACGCGCAGTTGGAGCGGATCGCGATGTTGGTCGAGTCGCTGCTTTTAACCGTGCCGCCGCCGTTTCCGCCGTCGGGTATCGGCGAGATGCTCGAATATCTGAAGCTTGCCGGGCGCGTGCGGAAATTGGGCGCTCGCGATATGACGGCGCTGGTGAAGATCTTCACAATGAGCGCGGCCGAGTACCTGGACGAGTGGTTCGAATCGCCCGAGATCAAAGTGACGCTGGCGACCGATGGCGTGATCGGCGCCAACGGGGGGCCGCGATCGCCCGGCACGGCGTATATCTTGCTGCATCATTGCATGGGCGGCGTGGGCGGCAAGCGCGGCTTGTGGGGATTTGTGCGCGGGGGAATGGGCGCGGTATCGGAGGCGATGGCGGCGTCGGCGCGCGCGCGTGGCGTGGAGATTCGCTGCGGCGCGGAGGTGGCGTCGATCGTCGTGAAGTCGAATCGCGCGTGCGGCGTGGCGCTGGCATCCGGCGAAGAGATCGAAGCGTCGCAAGTGGCATCGAACCTTGATCCGAAGTTGACGTTCGAGAAGCTGGTGGATCCTTCTCTGTTACCCGACGAGTTTCGCTCGACGATCCTGCACTTCCGAATCGAAGGCACGTCGGCGAAGATCAATCTGGCGGTTAATCGATTGCCGTCGTTCACGGCGCTGCCCGGAGCGCCGGGTGCGCATCACAAAGCGACGATGCACATTTGCCCCGATATGGACTACGTCGAACGCGCGTGGGACGACGCCAAATACGGCCGGCCCAGCGAGCGGCCGCTGCTGGAGCTCACGTGCCCGACGTTGTACGATCCATCGCTTGCGCCGGCGGGGAAACACATTCTCGGCGTGTTCCTGCAATACGCACCCTACACGTTGCGCGAGGGCGATTGGGATTCGCTGCGCGAGCCTTTTTACCGGCGGGTTATCTCGATCATCGACGAATATGCGCCGGGTTTCTCGTCGTCGATCGAGCACTATCAGCTGTTGACGCCGCTCGATTTGGAGCGGCGGTTCGGGATTACGAAGGGGAACATTTTTCACGGTGAGATGGCGATCGACCAGATGTTCTTTATGCGCCCGGCGGCGCGTTGGGCTTCGTACAAGACGCCGATTGATGGCTTGTTTCTTTGTGGCAGTGGCGCGCACCCGGGCGGCGGGGTGATGGGCGCGCCGGGGTATAACGCGGCTGGGGTGATGGTGAAGGGATAACTATGGAGCGGCAAATAATTGATCGTGTCGCGGAGATCATTGGCGATCGCGCGCGCGCGGAGAGGTTTCAGCGGCGCTGCCAGCATTTGGCGGAAGGACGGCCGCCGAGATGGTTGCCGACGGACAGATTCCGGCGGTGTTAAGGCACCTGGAAGCGTTGGCCGAGGGTGGGTTTGCGTGAGTATGTTATTCGGTATCGCGAACGTGAACGAGTCGATCCCGCAACTCGTCGCCTAGCGAGCGTTCGACGTCGCTGGTGATGAGACCCGCCGCATCCATCCCGCGCACGTGCACCCGGTCTTTGTCGCGGAACGAACTGAGCTTCAGTCGCAGTAGATCCGCAACGGAAATCACCCAAAATTCTTGACCGTGAAGTCCGATGCGTCCCGGGTGCAGGTTGGGGTGCTTCTCCGCTTGTGAATTCCTCACGTTCTCGTCGAAGTACAAGATGTGAGCGCGTTGTGCTCACGACCCGCCGAGTGCCGCAAATGGAAACCGTGCGCTTCGGCGAGGTCAACAATACGGGGCAGATCCTCTCGACCGATCATGACGTCAGCGTTTCCGGTTAGCGAGGAGAGCGTCGAGCCCGCTTAGTTCGAATACTCATTGTTCAAACAAGACGTTCACAAACTCCCGTTTCGAAGCCGCGCTCTCGATGAACTCAGTGAATGTGACCATAGCGGCGCCTGCTATTTTAACGCCCGCAGCGCTTCCGTGGCTTTTGCGCGGAGTTCGGCATCCGCGCCCGCGGCGGCTTTGCGGAGGTGAGGGAGCGCGGCGGCTGTGTCGCCGGTGGCGGCCAGCGCGATGCCCAGGCCGAACGCGGCCCGCATTGATGACGGCCGCAGGCGTGCCGCTTCGCGGAAGTGTATCGCGGCTTCTTTGGGATTGTTGCGTGCTAGCAGTAGATCGCCGAGTAATTCGCGCCCGTCGACAAAAGCTGGATCGGCGCGCAGACAGGCTTCGAGTTCGCGCTGCGATTCGTCGTAACGCTGCAAACGCCCTAGCAACATCGCGTAGTTGTAGCGCGTGCCGGCGTCGTTGGGGCGCAGGCGTAGCGCGGTGTTGAACTCCGACTGCGCTTCCGGGAAACGGCCGGAAGCCGCCAACAGGTTGGCGAGGTTGCCGTGCGCGTCGGCGTAGTCGGGCTTGATGCGGATCGCTTCGCGGAAGGACGCTTCGCCCGCGGCCATTCGCAAGATTCCCAAATTGTTGTGCGCTTCGGGCATGTCCGGGTCGCGCGCGAGCGCCTTTTCGAACGCCGCTGCCGCCTCGGCTGTTTTGCCGAGCGCCTGGTAGGTGAGCCCGAGTTCGTGCCACGCCACCGCATGTCCGGGAGACATCGTTGTCGACCGCTGCAGTGCCGATGCCGATTCGGCGTTGCGCGACAGGCGCCGCAGGGCCGTTCCTAACTTCTGCCAGCCAGTGGCGAGGGAAGGTTCGCGGCGCACCACTTCGCGGTACCACGGCAGCGCTTTCGCCAATTGGCCATCGCTTTCCAGAGCTTCCGCCAGCTCCAAGTACCAGTCCGCGCGCGCTGGTTTGTGGCGAGCGATCGCAGCGGTCAGTTGCGCGATACCCGCTTTCAGGTTGCTCTTCTGTTTCACTTGCGCGACGGCGCGATAGAAGTCGTCGACCGCGGCCGGATAGTAGGGCACGACTACACCGCGATAGGACTCCTGCGTCTCCGCGCGCTCGGCCACGAGGTTGCCCTCGGGCCGTTTGCGTTGAATCAGATGGTCCGTTACTACGGCGTGGACGACATCGCTGGTGCGGCGCTTGGGCATGTGGCAGCCGACGCAGTCGCCGGGGGCCTGTGCATGCGACGAGTTGTGACATTGCCGGCAGGCGTTTTCGTAGTGCCTGGCCGCTTCTGCGCCACGCGGCGCGTTGTGCGGGTCGTGACAAGTCGTACAGAGCATCTTTCCGGCGCTCTTGGTGAAGCATGCCGACTTTCGCATACGGTACGCCGAACTGACGATTTCGAATTTGTCGTCGTGTCCCGTGCCGGGTGCGTGATCGAAATTGAGAATGTAGTTGGCCAGCGGCTCGCCGGGCCGGAACGAGAACGGCGTTCGTTCGTAGCGGAGAAGTGCGTTGGGAAGCGGCGCGCTGGTGGTTTCCAGATGACAGGCCATGCAGAGATCGAGTTGGCGTTCGCCGCGCGGACGCGTGATGGCTTGGCGAACGAGTTCGGCCGATGCGCCGGGTTTGCTCGCGAGCTCGATATGCTTCGCGCCGTGGCCGTGGCAGCGCCGGCAGTCGATGCCTTCGGGCAGCGCACCGAGATAGACCGGTTCTTCGGATTTGGCGGGAACGTTCGGGTAGGCGTTGTGGCAGAACATGCAGTCGTAGGTGATCGGACGCCGGAAGCCTTCGTGATCGGCGCGATCGTAGCCGGGATTCATCGCCCAGTAGCCGCCCTTCTCGGCGTACCAGCCGAGCGGCAGTTCGAACAATGTACCCGCGGGCGTGCGGTGCAGGAACGTGCGAGCGAGATTGCCCGAGCCCATGACGTAGTCGATGCGTTTTTCCATCACGTTGATTTCCCGTCCGGCGGAATCCAACTGATGACGCCTCTGAAAGAACTCTCCACCGCGCACGAGCGTCGAGAAGAAGCTATCGGACGGCGAGTGATAAAAGGCGCCATTCAGCACAGGCGTGTTCGCCGCGGCGGCGCGCGCGAAAGAGCGGCCCATTCCGGTCTGCTTGTAGGAGTCGGAAATGGACTTGTGACAGCCCGCGCACTCTTGCTGCGAGAATCCCACGCTCGCCAGTATTACGCCGAGGAGTACCCGTGCGCCCATGTGTGGCCCATCGTAACAAAGTCGGTGTGATATGCTCACCCGAAGAAAGGGGCGTTTCGCTTGATCTCCACACTTCGCTTCGCACTCCTGTTCGCCAGTTCGCTCGGCCTGATGGCGCAGAGCGGCGCCGGAACCATCCAAGGTACCGTGCAGGACGCCACCGCGGCCGCCATACCCGGCTGCACCGTCCAGGCCACCAATTTGGCCACGGGCGTCTCGATCCAGACGACGACAACCGCCGCGGGCTTCTATGCTCTGAAGGGCCTGTTCGCCGGCAACTACACCGTCACCTTCACCGCCGCCGGCATGAAGAAGTCCGATGTTGCGATCACGCTGCAAAACAGTCAGGTGCTGGTCTACAACGCACAGCTCGCGGTCGGCGAGGTCAGTGAAAAGGTCACCATCTCCGCCGAGACGATCCAGCTCGCTACCTACGACAGCGGTACGGTCAACACGCAACTTGACGCCGCGCGCATCCAGCAGCTCCCGCAGAACGGCCGCAACGTGCTGGGCTTGGCGCAGAACACCGTGCCCGGCCTGGAAGGCGGCGGCACTCGCGCCAACGGCCTGATGGGTGAGGCGATGGAGTATTCGCAGGACGGCGCTCCGATGACGAACCGCAATTTCGGCAGTCCATCGAACACGGCGCGTGCGATCCTGCCCGATCCCGACGCGGTGGCCGAGGCCCGGTTTGAAACGCTCAACTCGAGCGCGCAGTTCGCCACACCGGCAACGGTCATCCTGACGACAAAGTCGGGAACCAACCAGTTGCACGGCTCGCTATTCGAAACCGCGCGCAACAACTACTTCGGAATCGCCCGCGCCCGACAGGATCCGACGAACTTCAGGGCGCCCAAACTGATCCGTAACGAGTTCGGCGCATCGGCCGGCGGACCCATCTGGATCCCGAAATTCTATGACGGGCGCAACCGTTCCTTCTTCTTCTTCGCCTACGAGCGTTTCTCGCTGCGTTCGGCCAGCCAGCAGTTGATGCGCGTGCCCACCATGGCGATGCGTCAGGGCGACTTCTCCGGGCTTATCAACAACGCCAACGTCCTGCAGCAACTCTTCGATCCGAGCACCACGCAGGGCGCCGAGATGAACTAC
>VFZQ01000290.1 GCA_016871135.1 Acidobacteriota bacterium
TTCGCGCCCTCGGCTACTTGGTTGACCTGACTCCTATTACTACTGCTCCCGAGGCATCTCGTGCATGACTTTCAACGGAGCGCACCTTCCCCAACCAACGACGTTGACTTTCAACGGAACGGCCTCCGAGTGGATCGCGAGTAACTTACAACTTACACCCGACCAATTACAAGCCGAAGCTCTCGACGCCACCGAAGACCGCGTCTTGTTACTCTGCACGCGCCAATGGGGTAAGTCGACGATAGCTGCGGCCAAAGCGCTCCACCACGCGCTGACGACAAAGAACGCGTTCATCATCTTCGCCATCGCTTGCAAGCACCACTGGAAAATCGTCAAGGCCACCGCCGACGACTGCCCGCGCATCAGCGTCAAATTCCTCGCCCGCGAACGAGTCTCCATGGGCCAGACCGTCTTCAGCCGCGAGTATCTCTGCGAATTCGTCGCCGGCCATCAGCAATTAGTAAGTCAGGAAGACGCCGACGCGATCTTCGATACCGATTTCTAGGCCAGTAGAAGCAGGCACGACGCCAGCTTCGCCCCGGAGAAATCCCGGTTAGATGTATCCAACCTTGCCGTCGGCGCCGTAGTCGAAACCGCGATGCCAGGCTTTGGGCGGGTACTTGGCGAACGCCTCTTCGTTGAGTTCGACGCCCCAACCGGGTTTGGTGGGCACAGGGATGTAGCCGTCCTTCATCGGCAGCGGTTCCTTGAGCAAGTCCTTGCGCGGCGCTTCGTCGTCGGCGTGATATTCAAGGATGAAGAAATTGGGCGTCGACGCCGCGAAGTGGACATTGACGGCCGTAGCGAGTGGGCCCATCGGATTGTGCGGAGCGACCGTGACGTAGTGTGCCTCGGCCATGGCCGCGATCTTCTTCATCTCCATAATGCCGCCGCAAAGGCAGATATCGGGCTGAATAATATCGAGCGCCTGGAGGTCGAGCAGACGGCGGAACTCGTGCCGCATGTAGTTGCACTCGCCGCTGGCCAGCGGAATCGAAACGCGCTCGGAAAGCTTGACCATCGCCTTCTCATTCTCGGGGCGGATCGGTTCTTCAAGCCACATCGGGTTGTAAGGTTCGATCGCTTTGGCGAGCCGCGCGGCGCGAGTCACCTCGAAGAAACGGGCATGAATATCGCAACCAATATCGACATCGGGGCCGAGCGCATCGCGAACCGCTTTCACGCGCGCCGCGGCGCCTCGCGTAATTTCGTTGTACGGTTTGCTGTTGTCGCCATCGGGCTGCGGGCGCATCTTGATGGCCGTGTATCCATACTTCTCGACGATGCGTTTGGCGGATTCCGCGCACTGCTGCGGATCGCGGCCGCCGGCGCTTTGATAGAGACGAATCTTCTCGCGGACCTTGCCGCCGAGCAGCATGTAGACGGGCAGTCCGGCGGCTTTACCGGCGATGTCCCACAGCGCATGTTCAATGCCGCTGATGGCGGCGTTGACAACCAAGCCGCCCGGGAATCGGGTGAAGTTGACCATCATCGAGTACAGATGCTCGACATTGCGTGGATCCTGGCCGACGAGCCAGCCTTTGAAATCCTTGGCGACGGCGGCGACCGCTTCATCGGGGCCGCACGAGTAGGCTTCGCCGATGCCGTGGATGCCCTGGTCGGTGTCGATTTTGACGAAGCAGTAGTTCCGCGATCCGGCGCCGACAAGAAATATCTTTACATCGGTGATTTTCAGGTTGCCGCTCCGGCCCACCTGCGCGGCGGCTTGCAGAAAGGGCGCACCGCCGGCAGCGGCGGTGGCGCGTTGAAAAAAGTCCCGGCGTTTCATGGTTTCCATGCTCCTATGGCCGCGAAGCAGCCGTTCTTGTGAACGAGGTCCGCCTTGAATCCGGCGGCGCGCAAGTGATGCAGTTGGAACGCGACGCTGCGCGGAGAGTCCTCGTAAGCAATATATGCGAAAACCTGGTCGCGATACGAGGCGTCCTTGAGCGACGCGAGGTATTCGCCATAACGATGCCACATCTCTTCTTGCAGTCCCGGGATGTCGTGCTCGATCAAATCCCAGATCCAAAGACTGCCGCCGGGCCTCAATGTTTGAAAGAGTCGGCGAAACGTGGTCGCCCATTCGAGTTCGGTGCGAAGGTGGTGGAGAACGGCGGCGGCGACGATGAGATCGTGCGATTCGGATTCAAGGTCGATGTCGCGGATGTCGGACTGCTCGACGTGAATTTCGGCGCCGGTGGGCGTAAGGCGTTCAACAGCCCGGTCGAGCATGTTGGCGGAAAGGTCGACGAGCGTAATTTTTTCGAAAGGAGCCGTTTGTGAGAGTTTTAGGCTGAAGTTGCCGGCGCCGCAGCCGAGATCAAGCAGAGCCTTGGCATTCGGAGTGACACGGCGCGCCGCGTTGGCGATCATTTCAAGCACAATCGCCGCGTCCTGCGTCGACATCTGGCCGGTGTCGAGGTTGGAAAAGCGCTCGACGTCGGCGTCAAAGCGGGCGCGAATTTGCTCAATGGTGGCTTTGGCGGGGGTCATGGGAGGCCAAAGGCAAGTATATTCGGTCCGGCGGCGAATGCAACATACTGCCGCCCACCGGCGATGTAAGTCATCGGCGACGAACGCCAGCTGTGGCCGTCGCCCAGCGCGGCGGAAGCATTGGTTTGAATGTGCCAAAGATCCTTGCCGGTCTTGGCGTCGACAGCGCCGAGCGCACCGCTGTCTTCGCCGAAGAAGACAACGCCGCCGGTTGATAGGACGCCGCCCCAGCTATCGGCGGGGCCGATCTGCGGAACTTCCCAGACGCGCTTGCCGGTCTCGATATCGATCGCCCGCAGAAACATCTGGCCCGGTTCGAGCGGCTGCGGCTTCGGGTTCCAGCTTGGCGGCTTGACGTAAATGCCGCAGGCCTCGCGGGTCATCAGATAGAAGAGATTTGTGTCGGGGTTGTGGGCCATCGAGGGCCAGTTCGTTGCGCCGAGCACGTTCGGGCAAACCTTGGTCCCGCTGTGGGTCGGTTCGAGGCCAGGGATAACGATGGGTCGCCCGTCCTTGCCGATGCCCTTGGCCCACGTAAGTTTATCGACGAACTTATCGGCGAGAAGTAATTCGCCGTTGGTGCGGTCGAAGACATAGAGGAATCCGTTGCGGTTGGCCTGAATGAGTAACTTGCGATCACGGCCCTTGTATTTGCGGTCGACTAACAGCGGCGTCTGGCCGGCGTCCCAGTCGTATAAGTCATGAGGCGTAAATTGGTAATACCATTTCAATTTACCCGTGGCCGCGTCGAGCGCGATCACGGAGTCGGAGTATAGGTTATCGCCGCGGCGTTCATCGCCGTTCATGGAGGGATAGGGATTTCCAGTCCCCCAATAGACAGTTTGGGTCGACGGGTCAAAGGTGCCGGTCATCCAAGTCGCGCCGCCGCCGCCGAATTGAGCGAGCGCGGTGCCACCCCAGGTCTCCGAGAGTTTCTCGCCGGGGGCGGGGACGGTCCAGAAACGCCAGACGCGCTCGCCGGTGGAGGCTTTGTAGGCGTCGAGAAATCCGCGCGCTCCGAGGTCGCCGCCGGAAACACCGGCGACGACGAGATCGTTAACAACAAGCGGCGCGGCGGTGTTGCCAAGATTGCGGGCGTCGGTGACGCCTTCGGTGATGCGGCGCTCCCAGAGTAGTTGGCCGGAGACGCGGTGGATGCTGAGCAACCGAGCGTTGTCGGTGACGAGAAAGACCTGATCGCCGAGGATAGCGACGCCGCGATTGGTGCCCTTGGCGGGGTCGCCCTTGGCCTCCGGCGAACGCGCGCGTTGATAGTGCCAGATCGTGCGGCCGGAGCGGCCGTCGATGGCGAACACCTGATTCGGGCCGCTGACGTACATCACGCCGTCGACGACAAGCGGAGTAACTTCGAGCACGTTGTGGTTGATCGGAAAGACCCATTTCAGGACTAACTTCGAAACATTAGAGGGATTGATTTCAGCAAGCGCCGAATGGCGGTTGCCCGTAATCGGTCCGTGATAAGTGGCCCAGTCGCCGGCCGGTTGATTGGCGATGCGGGCAAAGGAGGGGCCGGACTCCTTCACCAAACCAGTGGAAGCGCCGGATAGTTTGGCCAGATAGGCGATCACGTCGGCGGTGTCGCCTGAAGGAGCGGGCATGGTTGTGGTCGCGTCGAGCGAGACTTGCGTGGTTTCGTCGCGATTGAGCAAGTGGAAGCGGCCGGCCGAGTCTTGAAGCTGGATGTTGTAACGGCTCTGGTTGCGGACGAACCCTCGCACAGACTGGCCGTTCTTTAATCGGACCGTTGCCATCTGATAACCGGTCTTGATGCGCGCCGCGGGCTTTTGCACGGCCTCGGTCAGCTCTTCGATAGTCAGTTCGCGGCCGACGTTGGATAGGTCGGGGCCGTTCAGGCCGCCTTTGCCGAAGACCATGTGGCAGCCGGCGCAGGCGCGGTCGAAGTGCGCTTTGCCTTTGGCGATGTCGCCCGTTACGGCGCTTTCGGCCGCGGGAGCTGAGAGGGAGCGGACGAGCTTGGTCAGCGCGTCGAGTTCCGTCGGCGGGAGCGCGAAGGCGGGCATGCCCCGCGAGGGGACGCCGTCCCGGATGATTGCGAGTAACTCCGGGTTCGACGCCGCGCGAACCTTTCGATTGTTGGCCAAGTTGGGCCCGCGTTCGGTGCCATGGCCGTCGCCATGGCAAACGCTGCATTGTTTCTGGAATAAGTCGCGGGCGTCCTGAGCCGCAAGGCAGGCGATCGCGAGAATAAAGCGTAGGATCATTTCGGTTTTCTTTCCACCGGTTCGATTGGTTCGACTAATTCGGCGCGGCCCCAGGTGGAGTCGTCGTCGCCGCGTCCGTAAATAATGAAGTGCCCGCCGTAGTCGCCGCCGTCGGGATCGGTGTGTACAATTTCAAGTCCGTAAACATCCCCGGCGCGAGGCGCGCGCCACTGGGGCGTTGATTTGGCGAGCGTTTGGTCCATCCGGACGCGGGCTTCGAGGACGAAGCCTTTGTCCCGCATGCGAATGGTGTAGGCGACCGCGTCTTGCGGAATCGGCTCTTCGATGTAGGTTTTGCCGGGTGCGCCGTGACGCCACCACGCGCCGTAAGGCGGTTTGCGCGCGTCGATCACAAAGCAAAACGCGTTATCGGCCTCGCCAAAGTTCTTGGTTGCCGCAAGGCGCGGGGCTTCGATGAACCAGCAGATGGCGTCCTTGTAATACCAGCGTTTGGGCTCGTGCGCGGGATCGGCGACATCGTTTACGTTGTCGGTAACTTCAGCGCCCAAGTAGAGATAGGTCGAATCCCAGGCCGTGTAATATCGAGCGGATAAGTCAAGTTCGGGGTCGGGTTCATTGCCGTGCGAAGTGAGCCGGTTGCGAGCGGCGTCGTACCAGGGCGTGTGTCGCAGGCGGGCGATATCCCAAACGCCATCGTTGTGAGCTCGGGCCTTCCATTCGGAGAGATCGCCGTCGACGGCGACTGGCACGGTAAGGCGCGGGATCTGGATGGGGTAGTGATGGAGATCGGGCTTCTGCGCCATCGCGACGATCGACAGGATGAACCAAACCCGGAGCATGTTGGGTATTGTATACTTCTCGCCGATGCTGACGCGCCGATTGTTTCTTTCGAGCATGGCCGCCGCCGCGCAGTCGCGGGCGCGTGTGCCGAACTTTGTGTTGATCACGTGCGACGACTTGGGGTACGCCGATATTGAACCCTACCGGGCGGAGGTGAACTACACGCCGAACCTCGCGCGGATGGCTCGCGAGGGCCTGAGGTTTACGTCCTGGTATGCGGCGCCGGTTTGCTCGCCGTCGCGGGCGGCTCTGATGACCGGCTGTTATCCGAAGCGTGTGGGATTATCGTTTGGATCGTGGCACGCGGTGTTGATGCCGGGCGATTGGCACGGACTGAATCCGAACGAGACGACCGTTGCGAAGGTGCTGAAGCAACGTGGGTATGTGACGGCGTGCATCGGCAAGTGGCATCTAGGCGACCAGCCGGAATTTTTGCCGACTAAGCAAGGTTTCGATTCGTATTATGGCCTGCCGTATTCCAACGACATGCGGCCGGCGCAGAAACCTGGACCGGCTCAGGATTATCCACACCCGCCTTTGCCGCTGTTGCGAAACGACAAGTTAGTTCGCGAAGTGACGGATCAGGATTTTGTAACTGCCGATTACACGCGCGAAGCGGTGGAGTTTATTAAGAACAACGCCTCCCGGCCGTTCTTCCTTTATCTGCCGCACACGATGGTGCACGGGCCTCTCGCGGCCGGGGCGGCTTGGCGAGGAAAAACGGGCAAGGATTTGTATCATGACTCGGTGGCGGAGATCGACTGGTCGGTTGGCGAGATATTGAAGGCGGTTCCTCGAAATACGTTGGTGATCTTTCTGAGCGACAACGGCGGTACGCCGAGGGCGATCAACACACCGCTGCGGGGAAACAAAGGCAGCACGTGGGAAGGCGGAGTGCGCGTGCCGGCGCTGGCGTGGTGGCCTGGAAAGATCAAGCCGGGTCGCGTCAGCGACGACATCGTTTCCAATATGGATGTGTTGCCGACCTTCGCGGCCTTGGCGGGCGGCGATGTCCCGCGCGACCGCAAAATCGACGGCCGCGACTTATCGGCGTTGCTGGCGGGGCCCGGGAAATCAGGGCACGAGACGTTTTATTTCTATCATGCGAATAAATTGCTGGCGGTCCGGCATGGTAAGTGGAAATTACACACAAATGGAGAGTTGTACGACTTAGCGGCGGATATCGGGGAGTCGAAGAATGTAGCGGCGGCGAATCCGGCCGTGGTGAAGGAGTTGCTGGCGAAACTCGAAGAGGCCCGCGCGGATATGGGAGACGGATCGCACGCGGGGCCGAACGTGCGGATGCATGGGAAGGCGAAGGGGCCGTTGCGGTTCTGGATCCCGCGGCATAGCG
>VFZQ01000291.1 GCA_016871135.1 Acidobacteriota bacterium
TGGAACGCCTCAATCACGCGGAAATGTTCGTAGCTTTGCAACGAGGTGTTCGCTGTGCCGATCAACTTCTGCAACCGGCTGACGACCCAGCGGTCGAGCTCGTTCGCGCCCGGTGAATAGTCGCCTTCCGGCTTCCATTTCTCTGTTTCGGCATACAGCAGGAAGAAAGAGTAACAGTTCCAGAACGTCAGCAGCTTGCGCCGCGTCTCGCCGTCGATTCCCGATCCCGCGCCGCCAGAACTCTTGAGGTCCGGGAAGCTCAAATTCTGCGCCGTCTTCTGCGCCGCGTAGAGATAACGCATCACTTCGGCGCCAAGCACCTCCGCCGCTTCATCGAACGCGATCGCGTTGCCCTTGGACTTGTGCATCTCTTCGCCGCGCGCGTCGCGCACCAGCGCATGGCCAAGCAGCGCTTTGAATGGCGCGCGGCCATCGAGCATCGCCGACATCGCCAACAACGAGTAGAACCAGTTGCGGAACTGCCCCGGAAAACTCTCGAGCACGAGATCGGCCGGGAACCACTTCTCCCAATACGCGCGATCGGTGCGGAAACGCATCGTCGAGAAACTCACGATGCCCGCGTCGAGCCACGGATTGCCGACATCCTCGACACGATGCGCCTTCCCGCCGCACTCCTCGCACTTGATCTTCACGGCATCGATGTATGGCCGGTGCGGCGAGTTTCCTTCGAACACATCCCAGCCTTCGATCGCCTTTTCCCGCAACTCCTCGCGCCCGCCGATCACCGTGAAATGCTCGCACGCCTCGCACACCCAGATCGGCAGCGCCAGGCCCCAGAAGCGTTTCTTGGAGATCATCCAGTCGCCCATGTTCTTGAGCCAGTCGAGCTCGCGCGCTTCGCCTTCGCCCGGAATCCATTTCGCGGTCGGCACCGCGCGCTGAATGCGATCGCGCCAGTCCATGCGGATGAACCACTCGTCGACGGGCCGGAACACCAACTCTTCCTTGCAGCGCCAGCAGTGCGGGTAGACGTGCGGATACTTCTCGCGCGAGACGAGCAACCCTTTTTCCTTCAGACTCGCGACGACTTCATCGGCGACATCGCTGGCGCGCTTGCCTTGAAACTGGCCAAACTCGGCCGTGAACACCGCGGCTTCATCGAGCGGTGCGATGAATGGCAGATTGAACTTCTTGCCAAGCCCCTGGTCCTCGGCCCCGCAGCCTGGCGCAATGTGAACCATGCCGGTGCCCTCGAACTCGCTGACCTCTTCCCACGCGATCACCTGATGCGCTTCGCGCGCCGACAAACCACCGCCATGCTCGCCATACGGAAACACGCCGTTCGGCCGCTGCTGTGCTTCGAGCTCGTCGAACGGTCCCGTGTAGCGCAGTCCGTTCAACTCCGATCCCGGCAACTCGCGGACTACCTCCGGTACCGCGCCGCTGCCCTTCAAAATGGTTTTGATCGAAGGCAGCTTGTGCGTTTCGTGTTTGCCCTCAACCTGCAAATCCTGCACACGGTCGCGCTCGAAGTTGCCCTTGCCGATAAAGTAGGTCCACTCGCCGTGCTTCACTTCGACGTAGGTCATCGTGGGATTCACGGCGACGGCGATGTTGGATGTCAGCGTCCACGGCGTGGTCGTCCAGACCAGCAGCGCCGTCTTGTCCTTGCCCGTAATCGGCAGCCGCACGAACACCGAAGTATGTTGCGTGATCTTGCGCCCTTCGGCCACTTCCATCTGCGAAAGCCCAGTGCCGCAACGGCCGCACCATGGCATCACGTCGTGCCCGCGATAGATGAAGCCCTCGCTGCAGCACTTCTTCAGCATCGACCAGATTGTGTAGTTGTTTTCGTCGGAGAAGGTGAAGTAGCTGCCGCCGTACTCCGGCGATCCCAGCTTCCGCACGATCTCACTCGCCCGCGCCGTCTCGGTAAATCCCGAGGGCATTGTCACCGTCACCGTTTCATCGCCCGCGTTCAACGCCGCTTGCAGCTTACGCAGAACTTCCGGATCGTCCCACTCGCACCAGTAGCCGAGGCGGATCGACTGCTCGGTCTGGCGCGCCGCGAACGTCAACACCCGTTCCTTGCAGGCCGTCACAAACTTCTCGATGCCGTAGTCGCGAATATCGCGCTTGGTGCCGAGGCCCATGCCCTTTTCGACTTCCACTTCTACCCACAAGCCTTGGCAGTCGAATCCGTTTTGATACCGCAGATCACGGCCGCACATCGCGTTGTAGCGCTGATAAATGTCCTTGAGCGTACGTCCCCAGGCGTGATGGACGCCCATCGGATTGTTGGCCGTGATCGGTCCGTCGAGAAACGAGAACGGAGGATTGCCAGCGATCTGCGCGCGCAGTTTGGCGAACGTATTGCGTTCCCGCCAGAAGGCGAGCACCTCACGTTCAAGCGCGGGGAAATCGGGAACTTTAGGGGCTGGTTTGTACATGGTGCGAGGGCGTTGCGAGGGAATCGCCCATTTTACCATTCAAGGCCCGAAAGACCGTCCAAACAAAACGCCCCGACATTGTTATTTTCATCGCCGGCGATCTCGGCTGGTGCGTTCGCGCCAGATGCAAGGCCGCGCGTAGTTAGTCGCCTGCCGCTGGAGAAGCCGCCGGGCGGTTGGTGGTTGAAGACTTGCGCGATATCAATGCCGCCTTCAAACGCTCCGCGTACTCATATCCGATCGGAACCAGGAGCAGGGTCAAGATCAGGCAAAGCGTCTGGCCGCCGATGATCGTAACCGCGATCGCCGAACGCTGCGACGCGCCCGCACCGCTGCCGAACGCGGTCGGAAGCAGGCCGGCGACGATCGAGAATGTCGTCATCAGAATCGGCCGCAACCTTACGCGATTGGCCTCGATGATCGCCTGGCGCAAGGGCATTCCCTGGTCGCGCAAGTGATTCATGTAGTCGATCTGCAAGATTCCGTTCTTCTTGACGATGCCCAGCAGCAGAAGCACTCCTAGTGCGCTGAACAGATTCAGCGACCGCCCGGTCACCAGCAGCGACAGAATTGCGAACGGGATCGACAGCGGGAGCGTCGTCAAAATAATAAACGGATGCACGAGGCTTTCAAACTGCGCCGCGAGCACCATGTACATGAAGATGCTGGCAAGGCCGATTGCCAGCAGCATGTTGTTGGTCGTCTCCTCGAGTACCTTGACTTGACCGGAGAACCGCACGGTGTAACCCGGCGGCAACTCCATCTTTTCGAATACTCGCTGCGCCGACGCGGCAGCTTCGCCCAGCGAAGAGGTGTTCGCAACGTTGCCGTATACCGACACCGCGAACTGCCGCGAGAGCCGGTCGATGCGGCTCGGGCCGAGTCCGTGTTCCAGATGCGCGATAGAGTCCAGGCGAATCAAGCCGCGGCTTGCCGAAGGCACCAACAGACGGCCCAGTACTTCGGGATCGTCGCGTTGCGCCGGAAGTAGGCGCATCATTACGGGATATTGTTCGCTGCCTTCCTTGAACGTCGAAATCTGATCCTCGCCAGACATCAGCAACCGGACCGCTCCGGCGATATCCGCCACGCGCACTCCGAGATCGCTGGCCAATTGCCGGTCGATATCAACTTGCAACTCGGGGTTGTTCAAATTCAGATTCACCTTGATGTCGGTCAATTCGGGCTGCTTCAGCAACTCGATGTTCGCTTCCTTGCCGTACTTAACCAAGGTTCGGATATCCGGGCCGAGCAGAGTAGCGCGAATCGGCGCGAAGGTATCGCGCCCGCCGAGAATGTTCGGGAAGCTCACGCGCGGACGGGCGATGGCGAATTCCTGCGACGCCTGCCGGACTTTGTTTCCCATCACCAGAATCGGTTCCCGCTCTTCGGTGGGTTTCAATAGCACGGTCACTTGCGCCATGTTCACGCGCTCGAAACCGAACGAAGTCGTGCCGGGCACCACGGCGACCACGCCGTCGATTTTGGAGATCTTTTCCGCGAGCGCTTTGGTGAGCCGTTCGGTGCCAACAAGCGAAGTGCCTTCCGGCATTTCCAAGAACATCCCGAGTTCGTTCTGATCCTCTTGCGGCATCCAGTCGCGGCCGATCATTCTGTACAACGGGAAGGTCGAATAGAACACCAATCCGCAGAGCGCGAGGATCGCCCACTTATGATTGAGCGACCAGACGAGCGTTTTCGTGTACGGCTTGTCGAAGACCGAGTAGGAATGGTCGTGGCCGCCTGTTCGCGCGGCTTTCGTCCGTCGCAACAAGCGCGACGCTAATGCCGGAGTCAGCGTGAACGCAACCAGCATCGAAACGAGAATTGAGATCGACATGGTCCAGCCGAACTGGTTCAAATACTTGCGCGCGTACCCGGTCATGAAGGCGATCGGAACGAAGACGATGACGAGCGAGAACGTTGTAGCAACGACGGCCAGCGAAATTTCCTGCGTGGCGCGAATCGCCGCCTCGAACGGCGAGATGTCGTGCTCGTCGAGATAGCGGTAGATGTTCTCGATGACGATGATCGCGTCGTCGATGACGATGCCGACCGCGAGCGTCAGCCCCAGCAGCGTCATGGAATTCAGGCTGTAGTCGAGCAGGCGCATTACGGTGAACGTCGCCAGAATCGATGTCGGAATGGCGATCGAACTGATGAGCACGGTGCGCCAGTCGCGGATGAATACGAAAACGATAAACGCCGCCAGGAAGCTACCGAGTATCAGGTGTTCTTCCAGCGCTTCGACCGAGTTCTTGATGTAGGTCGCCTGCTCCTTCACGACCGAGAGCTTTACGCCGGGGGGCAGCGCGTTGTTGACCGCTACCATTCGCTTACGCAGTTCGTCTACCACTTTTACCGTATTGGCGCCGATCTGCCGCCGGACCTCCAACTGCACCGCGGGCTGTCCCTGGTAGTAGGCAAAGCTTCGCCGTTCCGCGTATCCGTCCTCAACCGTTGCCACATCGCGAATCCGAATGGGCGAGCCGCCGACGTTCTTTACGATGATGGCCCCGAACTCATTGACCTTCTCCAACCGTCCGAGCGTTCGCACACCCATTTCGGCCGCGCCACGCACGATGCGGCCGCCCGGCGTTTCGACGTTCTCGGTTCGAAGCGCGCGTTCCACCTCCTGCGCGCTCAGGTTGAAGCCGTTCATCTTGTCGATGTCGAGGAAGACGTTGATCTGCCGCAACTGCCCGCCGGTGACGTCGATGGTGCCGACGCCGTCGACGGTTTCAAAGGCGCGGCGCACCGACTTGTCGGCGACCTCGGTCAATTCGCGCACGTGCCGCGGGCCGTGTAGCGCCAGCGTGATAATCGCTTCCGAATCCGGGTCGGCCTTTGCCACCGTCGGCGGCAACACATTGGGCGGCAGCTTGCGCATCGCGGCCGAAACCTTCTCGCGGACATCTTCCGTTGCCTGGCCGATGTCGCGCTCCAACACGAACGTGACGATCAGGGTCGCGCTGCCCTCGCCGACCATTGCACGCATCTCTTCGATTCCGCTGACCGATGCCACGGTCTCTTCAAGCGGCAGCACGACTTGGGAAACGACCTCCTCGGGTGTCGCGCCCGGAAGCCGCATGCGGACATAGACAGTCGCCGGATCGGTCTTCGGGAACAGGTCGACGCCGAGTTCCATGAAGCTGAACACGCCCAGCGTGACCAGGAACATGATCAGCATGAACGCGAAAACGGGCCGGCGGACGCAAATTTCGGGAAGGGACACTTCGGGCTCCTGTCTTTAACAGCTTACTGCATTGGCGGAATCCCGTTTCCCAGGGTTACGCCGGGGGTCGGGTACACTAAAAACTCATGGCAAAAACAGCATTTTTGTTCCCTGGCCAAGGCTCGCAGTTCGCGGGTATGGGCAAGGCGATGGCGGACGAGTATCCGATTGCGAAGGCGGCCTTCGAGGAGGCCGACGACGCACTCGGATTTTCGATTTCGAAGCTCTGCTTCGAGGGCCCCGAGGACGAATTGAAGAAGACCGAGAACACGCAACCGGCACTGGTCGCGGTGTCGACGGCCCATTGTCGCGTGCTGATGGCGGAGAAGGGAATTGTTCCCGATATCGTCGCCGGACATAGCCTCGGCGAATATTCGGCGCTGGTGGCCTCCGGGTCGCTCGAATTTGGCGACGCGCTGCGCCTGGTCCGCAAGCGGGGCCAGTACATGCAGGAAGCCGTACCGCTGGGAGTGGGCGCGATGGCCGCGATTCTGAAGATGCCGCTCGATGCGCTTGACAGTGTACTTGCCGAAGCCGGGCAGGGCGAGATCGTCACCGCGGCGAATCTCAACTCACCGGACCAGATTGTGATCGCCGGGCACGCCGCCGCGGTTGGCCGGGCGATGGAACTGGCGAAAGCCGCGGGAGCGAAACGATGTATTCCTCTGCCGGTCAGCGCGCCATTTCACTGTCCGCTGATGTCTCCCGCCCAGCAGCGGTTGAAGGCCGATCTTGACGCAACGGTATTCCACGATTTGAAGTTCCCGCTTGTCAACAATTACGCCGCACAGCTTGTTGCCACAGGCGCCGAAGCGCGGCAGGGTCTGTACGAACAGATCCCAAATCCGGTGCAATGGATCGCTTCGATGCGGCTGATCATCGCCGAGGGCGCCGAGACGTTCTACGAGGCCGGCCCTGGTAACGTGCTAGCTGGCTTGCTGCGCAATATCGACTCCGCCCGGGCGGTGACGCCGTTTGCGTAGACACACTACGAGTGTGTGGACCGCTTTTTTGTACCGACCGGACGCTTGAAATCCTCGTTTTGTCACAACCGGAGGGTGGGATTGACGTCGATGGAGGGGGATTGTGGGACGGCTGGCAAATCCCAGCGGTTCGCCGGGTTGTTTTGGCTACCTATTTCCAGTATTTGATCCTTCATTTCGACGTATTCCTGGGACTCTTCCTGCGACACGGTAAAAGCTCGTAAGTCCTTGAGTTGC
>VFZQ01000292.1 GCA_016871135.1 Acidobacteriota bacterium
ATGGAAACGGGCCAACTTTACTAGTTGGAACCGCGCCATAATCTACCAATGCAACGTGGATGCGCGATCCGGCGGTGCGGCGCAAGTATGCCGCCGAGATCAGCGGAATTGACGATGGCGTCGGGCGCATACTCGCGACGTTGGACGAAGAGGGCGTGCGCGACAAAACCGTCGTAGCGTTTCTGGGCGATCAAGGGCTGGCCGGCGGGCACTCGGGCTTTTGGGGCATGGGTGATCATACCCGCCCATTGACCGCGTTCGATTGGACGATGTCGATACCGCTCATCGTGTCGCATCGCGGAAAAACTGCGGCAGGGCATCGCGCGGCGGAGATGGTAAGCACCTATGATGTAATGCCGTCGTTGCTCGAATACATGGGACTGGGTCAGAAACCCGCGGCGTCACCTGGACGCAGTTTCGCGGGCGCGTTACGGGGCGAGGCACTGCGCGACTGGGATGACGCGGTGTACTTCGAGTTCGAGAATGTGCGCGCCGTTCGAACGCCGGAATGGAAGTACATCGAGCGCATTCATGAATCGCCGAATGAGCTGTATCACCTGAAAACCGATGCCGGCGAGCGGATGAATCTGATCAACGATGCGCGGCATTCGGGCGTCCGCGCGGAGTTGAAGAAGAAGCTCGACGCGTTCTTTGCGCGTTATGCGGATCCGAAGTGGGACCTGTGGAAGGGCGGGCACTCCAAGAGCGGGTTAATCACCGGAAAGCTGTTTGGGCTGGAGATTGTTGAGGGCAGATAACTACTCGAACAACTCCGCGTTTGGAACCGTGATGGAGAGTTCCGGGATTGTCA
Organism: Acidobacteriota bacterium; assembly: GCA_016871135.1. GTDB lineage: Bacteria > Acidobacteriota > Terriglobia > Bryobacterales > Bryobacteraceae. Next base: position 812 of record VFZQ01000292.1, read on the forward strand.
GTTCGGCGACTTCTCGCAGGCCGCCGTCGCGGGTATAAAGACGTTGCGAATGTGGATCGATGAGCCAGACATGCTGCACACCCCAATGTCGGTAGTCTTCCAGCTTTCCCCGCACAGCGGTCATCGAATCGTCCGGCGAGAGAATCTCAATTGCGATGAGCGGGGGATGTGACGGCACAAGTTCGACTGGCTCATTGCCGTGAAACACGGCGACGTCGGGGATCAAGTACAGGCCGTCGCCTAATTTTACGCGCAACTCCGAGCGAGGAAATAGGCGTGCGGTTTTGCGGAGCGCGGAAAAGAACACACAAAGGAAAACCTGGATTTTTGAATGAAGGTTGTCCGGCAAAGCGCGATCCACCAGTTCTCCGTCGCGAAATTCCTTGTCCGGATTGTCGAAGGACGTTCGCAAATACTCCTCGACGCTGGCGAGTGTTTTCACGCTCATGTCCCAAATTGTAGCGCTGTGGTTTGATATCCTGCCGATCATGCAACGCTTCGCTTGGGGTCTGCTGGCGGCCGCGCTTTCCTACGCGCAAAACATCTCCGCCGGTCTATCGGGAACGGTGGTCGATTCCACCGATGCTGCAATGCCGGGCGTGACGGTGCAGGTGTCCGCCGCGCGCACCGGCTTCAAGCGCGAAACGGTCACTAACCAATCGGGTTTCTTTGCGTTTCCGGACCTGACCTCGGGCAGCTACACGATCCATGTCGAAAAAGCCGGCTTCAAGAAATACGAGCAATCGGATATCGCACTGAACTCCGGCGATCAACGCACGCTGGGCCGCATCCGACTGCAGGTCGGCGAGGTTTCGCAACAGGTTTCCGTCATCGCCGATGTCGCGCAGGTGCAGTTGGCCTCGAGCGAAAAATCAAGCGCCTTGACGCAGGACGACATTCAGAATCTGGCGTTGCGCGGCCGCGACGTGTTCGACGCTCTAGCCCTGATGCCCGGCGTTGTCGATACAAGCGAAGGCCGCGAATCGCCATCGCAAACTTCGTTGCAGGGGCTGTTTCTGGCGGGAGGCCGCGACAATGCGAAGAATGTCGCGATTGACGGCATTACAACGTTGGATACGGGATCGAACGGCTCAACGCATTCGATGCCATCGCTCGATTCCGTCGGCGAAGTGAAGGTGCTGCTATCGAACTACGCGGCCGAATATGGACGCAACTCGGGCGGCGCGATCACGATCGTCACGCGCGGCGGCGGCAAACGAATGAACGGTTCGTTCGGCTGGTACAACCGGCATGAACGATACGCCGCTAACAACTGGCTCAACAATCAACGCGGTGTTGCGCGGCAGCCCTATCGCTACAACATCGGCAGCTACACACTCGGCGGGCCGATCTACATTCCCGGCAAGTTTAATCGCGACAAATCGAAACTCTTCTTCTTCTGGTCGCAAGAGTTCCAGCGCCAGTTCGTCGAGTTCGGCACGCGGACCGTCACCGTCCCGACCGCACTGGAACGCGCGGGCGACTACTCGGATTCGCGCAACACCAACGGTGCCCTGCGCATCGTGCGCGATCCGCTGAGCGAACGCGCCGCCAACGGCGCCAAGATGCAGTTCCCAGGCAATATCGTCCCAGCCTCGCGCATGGATCCACTCGGCCAGCGCATCTTGAACTTGTTCCCGATGCCGAACTACGTCGACCCCGCCGCAAGCCGCCGCTATCAGTGGAACTTTATCTCGGCGGCAAGCGGCAGCTATCCGCGGCGCACCGAAATCTTGCGCGTCGATTATCAGCCGCACGCGAAACTGCAGACGAATCTACGCGTCAGCAACACGGCCGATCAACAGGAGGTCCCGTGGGGCAGCTGGGTAACCGGTTCCGTGAATTATCCGCTGACACCCGTCGTGTTCCGTCAGCCCGGCCGCGGCGCGACATTGCGAGCGACATGGACGGTCTCGCCGACGATCTTTAACGAACTCTCCGGCGGCGTCAGCCAGAACCGGCTCTGGTACTATCCGCGTGACCCGGAAAAGGTCGACCGGAAAGCGCTTGGCATCGATCTCCCGCAGTGGAATCCGGGGTTGAACGCGGGTAACTTCCTGCCGAACATCAATTTCAGTCAGGTGCAAAATTGGGCCAATCCGTCGATGTCGGATGGCACGCCCTACGACAACGCGAACCTGATCATATCCATCACCGACAACCTGAGCAAGATTTGGAAGACGCATCAGTTTAAGTTCGGTTTCTATTACGAGAAGACGCGCAAGGACCAGAGCGCCAACGCCGCAACGCGCGGATCGATCGCCTTCAACAGCAATGCGTTAAACGAATACGACACAGGCTTCGCATATGCCAACGCGTTCATCGGCGCCTTCGACAGCTACACCGAAGCCAACGCGCGGCCGCGCGGCAATTACTTCTTCCGCAACTTCGAATTCTATGCGCAGGACGCGTGGCGCGCCAAGCCGAATCTGCTTCTCGATTTCGGCCTGCGGTTCTATGCAAATCCTCCGACCTACGATCGCGGCCTGCAGTTGCACACCTTTCTTCCATCGGCCTACGACGAGACGAAGGCGCCCGTGTTGCTCCGGCCCGCGCTCGATGCGGCTGGCCGCACGGTGGCGCTGGATCCGACCTCGGGCAGAACGTTCGCCGAGGGTTTCATCGGCACCTATGCGCCAGGCGTCGGCACGCCGGCCATCGGCATGGTGCGCGCGGGCAACGGCATTCCGAATGGGCTTTACGACATCCCGGCTGTAATGATGGCGCCGCGTTTCGGCTTCTCCTACGATCCGTTCCGCAAGGGCCGCACTGCGATCCGCGGCGGCGCCGGTGTTTTCTTCGACCGCATCCAGGGCAACATGGCTTACAACATGCTGCCGAATCCGCCGTCCATCTTCTCACCGACCGTCTACTACGGCACATTGAACGGACTGCGGCAAACACAAGGATCGGGCGTGCTGGCGCCGTCGGGCACCGTGCGCGGAATATTCGGCGATAACCCGATGCCGACAACGTACAACTTCTCCCTCGGCTTCCAACAGCAAATTGGACGGGGTACGCTGCTCGATGCGTCGTATGTGGGATCGCTCAGCCGTCATCAGTTGTGGCAGCGCAACATCAACCCGATTCCGCTGTATGCGACGCACCTCGAAGTAAATCCGCAGAACCGCAATCCAGCCCGCCCGAACAACGCGCTGCCGGTGAATTTCCTGCGGCCGATTCAGGGCTACGGCGACATCCTTCTCTACGAATTCGCGGCGACCTCCAACTACAACTCGGCGCAGATGCGCTTCACACAACGCTTCGGCCGGAACTTCAACTGGGGCGCGAGCTACACATTTTCGAAAGCGCTGGGTACATCGCCCAGCGATGGCTTCACGGTCAGTCCTTTCTTCTCGCCGCGTGCCTGGCACTACGGTCCGCTGAATTATGACCGCACGCAGGTGATCGCGCTGAACTACAACTGGACGATGCCGTTCAAGCGGAACGCACTCGTCAAAGGCTGGCAGGTTTCCGGCATCACGCGCGGCCAATCGGGCGCCCCGTTCACGCCGGGCTACACGTTGATCAATGGTGCCGATATCACCGGGTCGAGCAGCCAGGCGGCGCGTCTGGTCGTCATCGATCCCACGGCGCCGCCGGACACGCGCTTCCGCGCGCCCGCGCGCGGCGAATTCGGCAACCTCGGCAACAATACGTTTCGCGGCCCCGGATTCCTAAATCACGATATCTCGCTCTATCGCAACTTCCGGCTGAAGATCGAGCGCATGACGGCGCAGTTGCGGTTTGAAACCTACAACACGTTTAATCACACACAGTACAGCAGCGTCTCGCAGTCAACTCGCTGGGATGGCGCAGGCGCGACGACGCAGACCGATCCTCTTTTCCTCGAACCGACGGCGGCTCGTCCGCCCCGGCGCATTCAACTGGCTGTTCGCTTCAACTGGTAAATCGATGCGTGCAGACAACCCTATCGTCGATTACTGGTTCGAAGAGGCCGCCAAGCCTGCGTCGGAAACGCAACAGCGGACCGACGTGTACAGCGTGATCCTCGAGGTCGGGCTGGATGTCGGAGTTGACGTACTGGCGGCCTTTGCCGGCGGGCGCGCGCGATTCCTAAGTCACACAGGCGACATTTCGATGTGGGAAGGGGGCGATGGGCCCGCTGCGCGTCTGATCGCGGAGACGCTGGAGCACGCCAAGACGATTGCGCAAACTGTCGCGGAACCCCATAGCGGCCGGCTTACCGCGCCGGAAGATGGAACAATTCGCATCTCGGTATTTACAGGCGCCGGCGTGCATCGAGCCCACGGGCCGATCGACGGGTTCAACGATCATCCCGTTTTCAACGCCGCCGTGGATATGATGAACGAGTTGGAAGGAGAAAACTAATGCGGCCCGATGAAAAACTTCCGGCGCTGTTTACGCTCTTGCAAGTATGAACACCGCAATGATTGATATCTGGTACGCCGAAGCGGCTAAACCGTCGGCCAACACCACGGGTCCGCTGGACGTTCGGGGCGTGATCCTCGAAGTGGGCCTGGAAGAGGGCCTCGACGTGCTTGCCGCGTTTGGAGACGGCCGCGCTCGCTACCTGAACCACAGCGGCAACGTTGTGATCTGGGAGGGCGGGGAAGGACCGGTCGCCGAACTGGCAGCGGCGCTGATCGAGAGCGCGAAGCCGATCGCGGAGAACATCGGCGTGCACGACGGCGAACGGCCTCCCGCGCCGCCGGCGGGATCCATGCGCATTAGCGTGCTGACCGAGAGCGGTTTGCATTTCGGTCAAGGACCGATGAGCGCCTTCGGCAGCCATCCGATGGCGGCGCCGGTACTTGATGCCGGTGTTGCGTTGATGGGCGCGCTCGTGGAGATGCGATGATCCGGCGGCGGTTCGTTCAGAGCGCGTTGAGTCTGGCCGCGCCGCCACCGTCCAAGACGCACATCGTCTCATTGAGCTTCGACGACGGCTTCAAGAAGTCGTTCTACAAAATCGCCGAGATTCATGAGAGCCTCGGTCTGCGCGCGTGTCTGAACGTCATCGCGATCGGTCATACGGCGCAGTTCGACATTGGCCGGCTGTCCAGCGGCGGCGCCAACACGAATGTGCCGCTCGGTGGCTTCGACGACTGGAACAAGTTGAAACGGCGCGGGCATGAAGTGATGGCGCACACCTATGACCATGCGCGCCTGATCGAACTGCCGCTCGCGCAAGCGAAGGAGTTGATCGATAAATGCACGGCGTACTTCGAGCGAAACCTCGAAGGTTTCAAGACAGGCGAATCGATCTACAGCTTTGCCTACAACGCATCGAACGCGGAACTCGACGAGTACGCGTTGTCGAAATATCTCGGGATACGCACGCGCGGCGGTGCCGTTAATCCGCTGCCGCCGAGGCGGCGAGCCGGCTGCGTTTCGTTCGGTCCGGGCAACTGCGATGCGTTCGTAGCCGCCGAAATCGACAAGTTCCTGGCCTCGGCAGGCGGATGGTTCGTCTTCAACGCGCATGGACTCGACGAGGAAGGGTGGGGGCCGATGTCGTCGGCGTTCCTCACCTCTTTGCTGACGCGTCTGTCGAAGTTGCCGCACGTCGAACTACTGCCCGTGGGCGCCGTGCTTCAGCGCGAAGCGAAATTGAAGCTGTAGATGTCGGCGTCGCGCAGCGCGATCATCATTCGCGCCGGCCCTTTGGGTATCGGGTCGCCCGATTTCCAACGCACGGTGCGATCGATACGGTCGCCGATCATCTCCACGCAAGCGCCCAAAGCGAAGCCCGGCAAGGGAGCGCCGTTTGGCTCTTGCAGTTCGACGCGCACTCCGCCCGCCGCCGACGTCGCGAAATTCAACTGAAGGCTTTCGCCGTTGACCACGAGGGGCTTCGTAATCATCTCGCCCCCGCGCCAACCCGCATGCAGACTGGCCAGGCCATCGGTGCGCAGTACGAATCGCTGCAAGTGCGACGAAGGCTGGCCGTAGTGCCGGTTCACATAGAAGCTCATCTCGTGTTCGGCCGTTGGGACGATGTTCAGGGCGGGGTAGTTGTCGCGGCTCACCCAGTGGTTGAGCCCGTAGCCGGGCCGCAGAAAA
>VFZQ01000293.1 GCA_016871135.1 Acidobacteriota bacterium
AGTAGATTTTGGTAGTTGCGGCTGACGGGAACCGGAGTGTTCTGTAGGTCGGTGGCGCGAATTTCGTTGCGGACGTCCATGGTGTCGGTCTGCAGCGCGACAGCGGCGGCGTTGACCTCAACCGATTCGCTAACCGCGCCGACCTCCAAGTGAAACTCGACCCTGACGGTGGCGTTGGCTTGCACAACAACGCGGTCTTGGTTGAAGGAGCGAAAGCCCGTGGCGCTGACCTTCACGGCGTAGCTGCCCGGTGGAATGGAGGCGAGCGTAAAGCTGCCGATTTCATTGGCGGCGAGTTCCCAGCGCTGACTGGTGCCGGTATTGGTGATGACTACGGCGGCTTTTGGCACGGCCGATCCGCTCTGATCGAGCACGGTTCCCGTCAACGTTCCGAACAGGTTTTGACCGTAGGAGGCAAGCCCTGCCGCGAAGAAGAGCGTAGCGAACTGGGTGAATGTAGACCTCCTAGATGCCGACAGTATACACCAACCATTTGTGGGCCATAAGCTAGAGAGGTGGCTGGCAAGATCGAACAGAAATTGGACTGGGTGCGCGGGTTGCGGGAGCTTTCGCAGGAAGAAGCGGTACCGGCGCTGCGCAAGGCGCTGGGCGATAAAAACAACCTCGTGGTAAGTAAGGCCGCGGCAGTGGTTGAACTGCGAGGGTTGCATGGGCTGGTTCCGGATCTGTGCGCGGCGTTCTCGCGCTGGTTCGGCGAGGGCGATGGGCAGTGTTGGGCGAAAAATGCGCTGGCGAAGGCGATGCTGGCGCTGGAAGTTTCCGATAGCGATCTATGGAAGCGCGGGTTGCGCCATGTGCAGATGGAGGGATCGTACGGAGGCTTGATCGATGTGGCCGTGGCACTGCGCGCGACGAGCGCCATCGCGCTGGCGACGTGCACGCGGATGCCTCCGATCGCGGTATTGAATCTGCTTGCCGAAAGGCTGATGGATACCGAGGCCGGCGTTCGGTTGGAGACAGCGCGGGCGATCGGCATGTTGAATGCGCCCGAAGGCGAACCGGTGTTGCGATTGAAAGTCTTTGGGGGCGACGACGACCCTCGGGTGATCGGCGCGTGTTTCGATTCGCTGATTTCGCTACGCGCGCTCGACTTTGTCGCGGCGCGGTTGTGGGAAGGCGATGAAGACGTGCGCATGGAAGCGGCGGCGGCGCTGGGCGGCTCGCGCGACGATGCGTCCTTCGCGTCGTTGAAGGGTTGTTACGAAGGCTGTGCGGAGCGGCGCATGCGAAAGGCGGTGTTGCTGGCGATGGGGGCGTCGCGCAACGAAGCGGCGCTGACGTACTTGATCGGCATGATCGAAGCGACGGGGGTGATCGAAGCGCTGGCGCCGAATCGGTATCATGACGAGACGCGGCGGCGTATCGAAGAGGCTGTCGTGGCGACGCGGAGCGAAGCGCTGCTGCGTGTCTTTCGCAAAGAGTTCGAGGAGTGAGCATGCTGACCCATTCGCGACAGGCAGTTGATTTAAGCAAGTATCCCGAGTTGATAGTGATCTATCTCGGCATGCGCGCGCGCTGCCGCATTTGCAGTGGTGGAAGGACTTCACCAAGACCATGGGCCGCGCGGCTGCAAGCCCGCTCGAAGAACGTGATCTGTACAACTCGAAATAGCTATTGACAGCGCGCGCGATCAGGAGCACAATCGGGGCGGATACTGACAACGAACCGCATTCGCGAGAATGGTTCAGACCAGGAGGTGCATTATCGAACCGTGGCAGAAACGGGGCGGCGTTGTTGGCAGCCGCGTGAGTACAATCGTGCACGTCCTGAACACGCGTCGATAGCGCGTCGGCTCTTGGAGCACATGGAAGGCGTCCACTCGATTCGAAAGCACGTGTGATCCGATGACGCCGCCCGCTGGTTTTTTGTGATCTACTAGCGATCATGCCGAAACGCAGAACGCTTTTTCAGCTTGCGGCCGGGATGCCGCTGGCTGCGGCCCGGAAATCGCCGCCGAGCCCGTATGCCGCGCTGGGCTTGCGCCCGGTGATCAATTTCCAGGGGCCGGTAACGACGGTGGGCGCGTCGAAGATGCTGCCGGAGATTCAGGCAGTGATGGCCGAGGCCGCGCGTGATTTCGCCGTGCTGGAAGAGGTGAAGGACGCCGTCGGCTTGCGCATCGCGAAGTTGTGCGGAACCGAGGCTGCGGTGGTTACAACGGGCTGCGCGGGCGCGATCGCGCTCGGCACGTATGCGTGCGTGGCGGGATCGGACTCCGCCAAGATTCGGCGCCTGCCGGATATAACCGGAATGAAGTCCGAGGTCGTGATTCAGAAGGTGCATCGCAACGGGTACGATCACGCGGTGCGATCGGCGGGTGTGCGGATTGTCGAAGTGGAAACGCCCGAGCAGTTCGCCAACGCGCTGACGGCAAAGACGGCGATGATCTACTTTCTCGGCGGGCAGCGCGGCGACTGGAAAATCGAGACGCCGATCTCGCTCGAATCGATGTTGCCGGTCGCGAAGAAAGCAGGCGTGCCGGTGTTGATCGACGCGGCGAACATGCTGCCGCCGTGGGGGAGTGTTCCGAAGCTCGCCGCCACGGGCATCGATTTGATTGCGTTCTCCGGAGGCAAACATATTCGCGGACCGCAGAGTTCGGGCGTGCTGGCGGGGCGGAAGAATTTGATCGACGCCGCGTGGCTGAACTCGTCGCCGCATTCCGATTCCAACGGGCGATCGATGAAGGTCAACAAGGAAGAAATGATCGGGCTCCTGCACGCGATCGAGCGCTACGCGACGATCGACTTCGCGGCGATGGATCGGGAGTGCGAAAAGCAAGCCGCGTACTTGATGACGGCTTGCGAGAAGATCGGGCTCCAAACCGCGAAGGCGCCGTTCGATCGAACTCGACGCGTGCATCGCGTGCTGGTTTCGTGGAATGAAGCCAAACGCGGACGCAGCGGGGCGCAAGTCGTGAAGGAGTTGATGGACGGCGAGCCGCGCATCGCGGTACTGCGCAATCCAAACGGCCAAGGCTTGGAGTTTACGTTTATGATGAACGACGCGGGCGATGAGAAACTCGCCGCGAGGCGGCTGCGAGAAATTTTCGGCTGAGTCCGAGGATCGCCGCCGCGACGAGAGTAATCGTCGAGGGCTCGGGTACGTCGCCGCCGGCGGCGTCTCCGGTGATGGAAAAGATCGGCGCGCCTGTGACGGAGGCCTTTGAGAATCCTCCAGCGGGCCCAAAGGTGGAGGGGAAGAAGTCGAGATAGTACGTCAAACCGGACACGCCTTGGCCAAGAACTGCGGGCAAAGCGTTGTTGCCGGCCCATTCGGCCGATCCTTGCGGGTCAACATTCTCGGCCTTGACGATGAAGTAGTACGTGCCCGGTGAGAGCGTCAAGCCAGAGAAGAGATTCAAATCGGCGGGCGGGTCAGAGGGCGGGCCGAGAGAAAAGCCAATCGGCGAAGCGATGTTGTTGGCGGCGGTTGTGCCGATACCGATGGCGTTGGTGACATAGGCGGTGAGCGACTCATTGCCGGTAGCTGAGTAAAGCGCCGCGGTGATGGCGACGTTGGAGTACGTTTGGTTCAGGGTGAAGCCGATGGCGAGAGCGATGGGAGAGTCGCCGCCATCGAGTGTTCCGTAGGTGTTGGCGGGTCCAACCGCTTGGACGATTACGGCGCCGTCTATCGCGGCGATCGTAATCACAGCACAGAATATCCACTTTTTCATATTGAGCCTCCGAGTGAAGTACAGTGCGGAAACGAGGCGCCGTTTTGATCACGCGTTAGGATATGCTGCCTAATGTGAATATGCGTCGAAGAGCCTTTCTTTCGAGCCTTCTGGCCGCGTCGTGTGCGCGAAAGCCGGCACGCCCGAACATCCTGTTTGTAATGACCGACGACCACGCCTCGAGGCACGTTGGCTGCTACGGCAACAGTTTGGTGAAGACACCGAACATCGATCGTCTCGCGGCCGCGGGCGTGCGGTTCATCAACGCCTTCGTCACGAACTCGCTGTGCGCGCCGTCGCGGGCGACGGTGCTGGCGGGCTGCTATTCGCACATTCACGGCATCAAGGGCAATTCGGAGATGAAGGGCCAGGTCGAAAATTTCGACCGCAAGCTGACGACGTATCCGCAGGCGCTGCAGGCCGCGGGGTATCGCACCGGCATTGTCGGCAAGTGGCACTTGTCGCACGATCCCGAAGGCTTCGACACATGGCGCGTGTTGCCGGGCCAGGGCGAATACTTCAATCCGACGTTCATCGAAGGTGGCGCGAAGGAGAAGTACAGCGGTTATGCAACCGACATCACGACCGACTTCGCGCTCGACTTCTTGAAGCAGCCGTCGGAGAAACCGTGGTGCCTGGTCTATCAGCACAAAGCGCCACACCGACCGTTTCTGCCGCCGCCGCGTTTCGCGAAGTTGTATGAAAACGTCGAGATCCCCGAACCGGCGACGTTCAACGATGAGTACAAAACGCGCGCCGTCGCCGCCGAAGCCGAGGACATGCGCTTCGATGTTTCGATCTCCGGCGACTACAAGGACCTGCCCGCGGGGCTCGACGCGAAGGCAAAGAAGAAGTGGCTGTATCAGCGCTTCGTCAAGGATTACTACGGCGCGATCGCGGCCGTCGACGACAACCTGGGCCGTGTCCTGAAGCACCTCGAAGAAACGAAGCAGCTGGACAACACTCTGATCTTCTACACCTCCGACAACGGTTTCTTTGTGGGCGATCACGGCTGGTACGACAAGCGTTTCATGTACGAACCGTCACTGCGCGTGCCGCTGATTGTCCGGCCTCCCGGCGGCGGGGCGCGTGTGGCGGCGCAATTCGCGATGAACATCGATATCGCGCCGACGATTCTCGACTACGCCGGCGTGCAAGTCCCGGCGACGATGCAGGGCCGCAGCTTGCGTCCGATTTTGGAAGGCAAGCCGCCGGGCGATTGGCGCGAGTCGGTGTTCTACGCCTATTACGAAAACTCGTGGCAATTGGCGGGCAAGGGACTGGACGCGCGATCCGATCCGTCGTTCCAGTTCTTCACGCCGCATCGAATTGGCCCGCACTTCGGCGTGCGAACGGCGACGCACAAGTTGATTCACTACTACTCCGAGAAAGATCAGTGGGAGTTGTTCGACTTGCAGACGGATCCGAATGAGTTGAACAATCTGTACGGCAGTCCGGAAGCGGAGGCGGTAACGGAAAAACTCAAAGCCGAACTGCGACGGTTGCGGCTACACTACAAGGCGTAGTGTCGAATCGCCGGAACATCGTCGTCGTCGGAAGTCTGAACATGGACTTTGTCGCGCGCGCGCCGCGTATTCCGGCTCCCGGTGAGACGGTGCTGGGCGGCGACTTCCGCATGTTGCCCGGCGGCAAGGGCGCCAATCAGGCGAACGCCGCGGCGCGGTTGCTGCGCGACGGCCGCGTACATATGTGCGGACGAGTGGGTTACGACGCATTCGCCGATGGATTGCGTGCTTCGCTGGCGGCCGCGGGCGTCGACACCGCGTTTGTCACCGCAACGCAGCAAGCAGCGACGGGCGTAGCGATGATCTGGCTCGATGAAGCGGGACAGAATTCGATCCTCGTGGCGCCGGGCGCGAACCTCGCCGTCGACCGCGCATTCCTCGAACCGCTACGGCCTCTGTTCCGCCGCGCGGCGTGTGCACTGTTTCAACTGGAGACACCACTCGACGCCGTCGCGTATGGATTGCGAATCGCGCGGGAAGAAGGCGCATTGACGATTCTCGATCCGGCGCCGGCACAACCGCTGCCGCGCGAACTACTCGAACAAGTCGACCTTCTGACGCCGAATGAAACGGAAGCGGCGATGCTGACGGGAGAGTCGGACGCCGAAGAGGCTCTGCTGGCGATGGGCGCGCGGGGCGTCGTACTCAAACTTGGCGCGCGCGGTTGTTCACACGCGGGCATGCACGTGCCGGGTTTTGCCGTGGACGTGGTCGACACAACCGCGGCGGGCGATACATTCAACGCGGCTCTTGCCGTGGCGTTGGCCGAGGAAAAAGAGATCGCCGCGGCATTGCGATTTGCAAACGCCGCGGCGGCACTCTCAGTAACGAAACTCGGCGCGCAGACTCCAGCGCCGTCGCGAGAGGAAGTGGACGACTACTGCTCGCGCTTGCCGTAAACGATGCGGTTGACCTTGTTGGCCTCGATCGTCACCGACTTGGTGAATTCGCCGTAGAGCTGCGATTGCACCTTCAACTCATAGGTTCCGGCGGGGACGAGCAAGCCGCCGCCGACGTCGTTCAACTCATCGACGTGGCCGACGAACATGCCGTTCAGATAAACCGCGCCGATATCACCGGCGGCGACCGACCAGAACGACTCCGCTTCACCGCCGCGCAAACGCAGGCGGCCGAACGGGCCCTTGGGCGGTTCCTTCTTCTTCAGCTTCGCACCAACCTTGGTGGTCTTACCGGCTTTCGCATCGACCTTGATCGTTGTGTCTTCGTAGCGCGGGTCCTTGAGCGTGATCTCGTGAGATCCGGGCTCGATGGCATACTTCTCGGGGACCGAGAAACGGCCCGCCGGTCCGACGTACTTGCCGTCGACGAACACACCGGCGCCTCGAGGTGAGGAACGGATGCGGAGGAATGTGCCTCCATCGGCGGCCAAAAGGGTTGAGAGCGAAACAGCAACTAAGGTAATTAGCTTCACGTTCATACCTCTCAGAATACCTGATCGGGGAAAGTGTTACGTGCCGGGCTGGGATTTCTCGCGTTTGATCCACCCGTAGGCGTTGACCGAGTTGCGCCAGAAGTACTTCTCGGCGACGTCTTTGCCTTTGCCCTCGAAGTACTCGCGGACGACGCCA
>VFZQ01000294.1 GCA_016871135.1 Acidobacteriota bacterium
GCAAGAATCAGCAAATCGGAGATTGCGCGACAGCTTGGTATCGGACGGACATCGGTACGCCGCCTGCTGGAACAAAAGAAATCTTGATCGGAACCGGCTTACGCAGGCTTACCGAAAGGACACGAATTACTGCAATGGTTGGATCGTACCGAGGCCGAGGATAGAGTTGTCGGAATGGATCGCGACCCACTCGCCGCGCGAGGTGATGGCGGCCAACAGTGTGATCGTCTTCGTGCCGACATTGCCCTCTTCGTCAACATCGCCGGGCGTGATCAACCGCAGCGTCCACATTCCGTTGCCGCCATTCACATAGGACCCGGTAACCGAGAGCGGCTCTTGGATGGCCCCGTTGCGAACGACGAGTTTACCCGCTAGTGAACCGTCGGCGCGCATCTGCAGTACGGCGATCTCGGCGCGCGATTGGCCCGATGCGCTGACGCCTTCGCCTTCATAGAGGAACGACCCATTGAGATCGCGCGCCGTGCCGAGCGGAAGGAACTTGGCGATCGTAGCCATTGCAGCATCTTTGCGCACCGCGACGAAGCCGGCTGCCTTCACAGAGAAGAACTCGTAGGTTGCTGAAATCGCCGGCGCCGGTCCGTCTTCTGTCGGGATTTGGGTGTTCATGACCAGCGTGCCGCTGCCATCGGGCGCGATCGTGTATCGTCCCGATACCGGGATAGTTTGCGCCGACCCTTGCGTCTGCACGAACTGATTTCCCGTGGCGTTGCCTTTGCCATCAAATGTCACGATGCCGAGCGCGGCGATGGCGTTTGTTCCGCCGCCGCCCTCCTCGGCCAGCACGAAACTGCCGGTGAGCGGCGATTGGCTCCAGGCGGTAAGCGAAAGAAGAGCGATTATTGTAGTTTTCATTGTTTCCAAATTCTCCGTAGGTATATGCGAACGCGTCGATGCGCGCCGCATCCCTAGGCATATCGCCGAGTGCTAAAGATCTCTGAAAAAAAAGCTACCTACTTACTACTCTCCGGCGCGGGACGCGGTTAAGGCCGCGTTGCTAGTGCGCGGATCGCCTTCACAACCTGAGGCCAAGTGGCCGACCCTGGATCGACGTAGACGAAGTGCCCCGCTTGCGGGGCGATGGCGGCATTGATGGTCTCGCCGGCTCGTTTGGCGGCGTCGACGTAGGCGGGAGTCTGGGCGGCGAACATACGACCGGCGAAGATTTCCTGCGGAACGCCGTGAGGCAACATCTCGATGGGCGAGCCCTCGCGGTATCGCTGTGGGCGTTCGTCTGGAGTTCCTCCCATGAGTTGGGTGATGACGGGTGCGCCGCAAACAGGCCGCTGGAGCGGAAGTGTCGCCTTCAGGTCGCCGGGGCCGTCGAGATCGACGACGCCTTTGAGTTGGAGCGGTTTCTTGACGTAGAGTTCGCTCGATTTGGGGAGCTTCGAACGGGCAGCGAGCCAGAGCGCGAAATGGCCGCCCGCGGAGTGACCGATGGCGACCACACGCTTTAAGTCGAGCCGGTTTTTCCTGGCGAGCTTGCGCACGTGATCAGCGGCGGCGGCGACATCCTGAAAGCTGCCGGGCCAGCCGCCGCCGTCGTTGCCGACACGCCGGTATTCGATGTTCCAGGTGGCGAAACCATGCGCGGTCAAGTCGGCGGCGACGGGTCGCAGAAGATCGAGCGCGACGGCGCGTTCGTCGAGATTTCCGAGTTTCGAAACCCAACAGCCGCCGTGGACGATGATGACGACAGGATGCGGGCCTTTGCCCGGCGGCACGCGAAGTTCGCCGAATTGCAAGGCTCCTATCCCGTACGGAATGCGGGTGGCGTCCGGGACGGAGAGTTTCAAAAGATCTGCGGGAGACCGGTCTTGCGAATGCAGCGAGGAGAGGAAAATTAGGACGATCGCTAAGCGGTTCATGCGAGCTCTCGGTTAGTATAGTTCTTTAAGGAGCACAGACATGAGATTGGCGCTGGTTTTGAGTATGGCGTTCGGAGTTTGGGCGCAGACGAACGTGGGCGATCATAAGCCCGAGGCAACGATTCCTTTTAATATGACGACGACGGCCACGTTTGGACTGCCGTGGCGCATCGCGTTCCTCCCCGATGGCCAAATGCTGATCACCGAGAAGATCGGGCCGGTTTGGCTGGTATCGGCGAAGGGCGAAAAGATCGCACCGTTGTCCGGGACGCCGCCTGTCTACTGGCAGGGACAGAACGGCATGCTGGGCGTGTATGTTTCTCCGAAGTACGCGACCGATCAGAGCATCTACCTCACCTATATCGAGCCCGGCGAGTATGGCGGCAGCCAGGTGCTGGCGCGCGGCAAGCTGGTGCTTGGGCGGGTTCCGCGGCTGACCGATTTCAATGTGCTGTGGCGGCAGATGCCGCGCGGCAAGGGCGGTCAGGCGGGCGGACAGGTTGTGTTCGCTCCGGATGGCGAGACGCTGTACATGACGGTCGGCGACCGGCAGCGCATGGTGCCGGCGCAGGATCCGAATCAGCCGGTCGGCAAGATTTTGCGTTTGACGCTGGACGGCAAACCGGCGCCGGGCAATCCGAATTACGGAAAGACTGGCTCGAAGACGATCAACCTGATCGATCCGCCGCGCGACACGGAAGTGGCCAAGATGGCGCCGATTGTCAGCACGTACACTTTCCCCGGCGAGAACCTCACGCCGGCGGAGACTTGGGCGAGCGGCTTCCGCGCTCCTTATGGGCTGGCGATGTCGCCGAAGGACGAGTTGTGGGAGGTCGAACACGGCCCGCGCGGCGGCGATGAGTTAAACCTGATCCAGAAGGGCAAGAACTACGGCTGGCCGGCGGTGTCGTTCGGCAAGAACTACAACGAAGTGGCGATCCCGAGCCATGACAGCAAACCCGAGTACACGAAGCCGGTCCTGTATTGGGTGCCGGTGGTGGCGCCGGGCAATCTGATGTTCTACACCGGCAAGAAAACATTCCCGCAGTGGGACGGCAGCGGCTTCATCAGCGGCATGGCGACCATGTCACTGAATCGCATCCTCTTCGACGGCAAGGGCGGAGCGAAGGTGGCGGAACGGTGGGAAGTGGGCAAGCGCATCCGCGACGTGGAGCAGGCGCCGGATGGTTCGCTGTGGTTGTTGGAAGACGCCAATCCAGGCGCGCTGATTCACGTGACGCCGAAGTAGGTCTTAACCTAGAACGCGTAACGGAGAGCGAATTGGATCTGCCGGTTGGCGCGCTGGGTGTTCGAAATTATTCCGACGTTGCCCACTCCGATGGTACCGGCCGGAAGCCCGAATTGCGGATGGTTCAGCGAGTTGAAGAACTCGGCGCGGAATTCGAGTCGGCGGGATTCGGAGAAGTTGAATTTCTTCGAAGCCGAGAGATCGATGTTCCACAGGCCGGGTCCGCGAAGGGTATTGCGGCCGAGGTTGCCCCATGTAAAAGCGGGCGGCACGGAGAACGCCACAGGATTGAACCAGCTGGTAATTCTGCGATTGGAGACTTCGGGGCTGACGCCTGTGACGGCGTTGGCTCGGGAGCCGGCGCCCGTGTTCGAAGGCGATCCGGGGACGGTCACGGTGAACGGAAGACCGCTCTGTACGACAGTAAGGCCGCCGAGTTCCCATCCATGAAGAATGGTCTTGGCGGGACCTTGCAGATTCGAACCGAAGGGGAGCAGGTAGGACGCGGCGAAGTTGACGCGATGGCGGATATCGGCATTCGAACTGGACCAGTCGGCGCGCCGGTTGCGGGGATCCTGGGGAATGGGCCCGTTGGCGCCGCCGTCGCCGCCGACGTTATCGAGACCGTGCGCCCATGTCCAGTTGCTCAACAAGTACAAACCCTTGGAGTAGCGCTTTTCGACGTTGAGTTGCATGGAGGTATAGGCCGAGTTGGCGGAGGATTCGAGCCATGCGATGTTGGTCACGCCGGGAAGGCGGCTGGCGAAAGGACGGCGGGCGTCGATTCCGCCGGGGCCGGGATCGGGTTGATTGATGTTGCGCTGCCAGCTCAGCAATGCACCGGCAGAGCCGACGAAGCCGAGCGTGACGACGGTGTCTTTTGAGAGCTCGCGCTGCGCGCTGAAGTTAAACTGCTGGATCTGGCCGTTGCGATAGTTGGGGGTCACGCCGCGCAGGGCGTAGAAGGCGGGTCCGCGTGTGAGGTCGGGGACCTGGGTGGTGATCGGGAATCCGTTGGAGGCGCGGCGCGTGGGGACATCGTTGCCGCTAAACGGAATGTTGATGACGAAGCCGAAGGGAGGCTGGCGGAACTGGCGGATGGAGGTATTGAAGTTCCCTTGCGGTTCATAAAAGAGGCCGTAGCCGCCTCGGAAGACAGTTTTCTTGTCGAGCTGATAGGCGAAGCTGACGCGAGGGCCCCAGGCCTTCCAGTCGGTGTTGATGTTGCCCGTGTCGGAGACGCCGCCGACTCCGGCGACGAGTTGCGAGCCGGTGGTGGGATCGAAATTGACCCACTGATTCTTCTGCTCGACGAATGGCGTGTTGACTTCGTAGTGAAGGCCGATGTTGAGGGTGAGTTTAGAGGTCACGCGCCACTCATCGCGGACGTAGAAATTCCATTCGTTGGTGTTGAGCGTTGCGGTTCCCGGAAGAAAAACATCGCGACGAAGAGCGACGGGGAAACCAAGCAGCATGGTGGCGACGGTATCGCCCGTGCCGCCGGGGGACGCGGGGTTGCGGGAGTAAGCGGGGTCGAAGTTCCAGCGGCCAAACGCGGATTCACCGGGAGGCGAGGCGGTCTCGCCCGTGGTCCGGAGGCGGAGATCGATTCCGTACTTGATATTGTGTTTGCCCTTGAGCGTGGAGATGTTGGCGATCAACTCGTGCATTTTCTGATCGCGGATAAGCGGCGTGGACCGGGCGTTACCGAGACCGGCGTAACCGGTGGTGCCGACAATGGGAGCCGAGGGTTGGCGGGGGTCTCCGGAGTCGCGGCCGGGAATACGCGACCAGATCGGGTTGGTCAACTGGGTTGGGATGAGAGCGGAGTTGAATTGCGTGTAGCCGTAGCGGAAGTCGCCAACAGTGGAAGTGGAGATGACGCGGGTATAGGCGCCGACGATGTTTCGGCCGGTAGCGTCAAGGTCGCCGGCGAAGCTGCCTTCGTTGCCGCCGATGTTTTTGTCGAAGGTATCGGGCATCGTGATGATGCTCTTGTCGATGGAGTAGCGGAAGAAGACGTTGTTGTTGGAGTTGAAGACGTGATCGAGGCGGCCGTCGGCGCGGTGGAGACTCGACTTCTTGACAGGATTGGCAACGAAGTTATTCACAAGGCTGGCGCGCTGGGGACTGGGCCAAAGTTGCGCCAGAGGCGCGCCGATGGGATCGAATCGGCTGGCGGGAATCGTGTCGTTGGGGAAACGTTGACGGATGGAGGCGCCACCGGCGGGATTGGCGGCCGTCGTCAGCGGATCGTAAATGCCGTTGGCGACGACGCCTCGGAAATCACCCATCTTCATGGCGGCGGTGGGAACCGTGACGAGTTGGGTATCGCCGAAGACCTCGCGGTAGCCTTCGTAGTTGGTGAAGAAAAACGTCTTGTTGCGTTTGATGGGACCGCCGAGGGCGGCACCGTATTGATTGAGCTTGAAGGGGGGCTTGGGCGCGTCGGTACGCGCGAAGAAGTTTCGCGAGTCGAAAGCCTCGTTGCGGAGGAACTCGAAGATCGACCCGTGGAAATCGTTGCCGCCTGACTTGGTGGTGATGACAACGACGGCGCCGGCGGAGCGGCCGTATTCGGCGCCGGCGTTGTTGGTGAGCACTTTGAACTCTTGAATGCCCTCGACGGCTGGGCGAGTGACGAAGGTCTGCGAGATCATCTCGGTGTTGTCGATGCCGTCGAGCAGCACCTGGTTGGACGTGCTGCGAGCGCCGTTAGCGGCGAGCGCGGTGCCACCGGGGCGGAGTTCGTCGGGGCGGCGGCCGGAGTTGATGGTGTTGGGCTGCGCGTAGTCGAGGCCGGTAACGCCTGGGGCGAGGATGGCGAGTTGGACGAAGTTCCGGCCGTTGAGAGGCAGCGACTGCACCGCCTCCTTCGAGATGACTTGGCCGACGCTGGCGTTCTCGGTTTGAAGCAGTGGTACCGAGCCGGTGACTTCGACCGACTGGCTGACGTCGCCGACTTCCATGACGATGTCGAGGCGCGCGGCCTGGCTGACTTGGAGCGTGAAGTCCTTGAACACCACGTTGCGGAAACCGGATTTGGAAGCCTGGACGTTGTAGACGCCGGGGATGAGGTTGACAGCGGAGTAGGCGCCGGCGTCGTCGGTGAGAAGGCGCTGGCCGATATTGGTGGCAACGCTGGTGACGGTGATTTCGACGCCGGTCATGGCGGCGCCGGACTTGTCGGTGATGTTGCCGACCAGAGAGGCGCGTTCGACTTGGGCATACACGGTCAACAGGGAAGACAAGAGTAGCGGCAGGGATCGTCGAATCATGAAGAATCTTATATCACATGTGGATGATCACATGAGAAGAAAAACGGCCGGCATTGCGTTGGAAAGGTTCCTGGGCTAGGCTGTCAGGAGCGGCCTCTATTAGTGGATGCCGTACATTAGGAGAAACTATGCCAGACGAATTTGACTTTGTCGTTGTTGGCGCCGGATCTGCCGGCGCGGTGATCGCGGCGAGACTTTCGGAAGATCCATCATGCCGGGTTGCACTGATTGAAGCGGGCGAGCGACCGCCGGAGGTCGAGCGAATGCCGATCGCGACCGCAGCGATGCAGTTGAATCCGGCGACGGATTGGATGTATACGGCCGATCCGGGAAAGGCCGGGCTCGGACTGCATGGCTGGCGCGTGCCGGTGCCGCGCGGCAAGATGTTGGGCGGGT
>VFZQ01000295.1 GCA_016871135.1 Acidobacteriota bacterium
CCCAACCTCACCTTCTCGCCAACTCGGACCAAGCGGTAACTCCTTTACCTTCAACTCCGCTCCCGCTCACTCCGCGCTAATTTGGACAGCCGTGATCACAGACGGATTGGCGAAACACCCCGTATGCGTCAAGTAGCCGGATAATCCTCGTTGTTCGACCGTGCGGCTTCCAACAACTTTGTCACGCGCGCCACGATTTCCCGATGCGCCGCCGCGACGTCGCGCGATTCGGCAATATCAGACCGAAGATCGTACAGCTCCAACTTGCCCTTTAGTCCGTGCCGCACGCCCTTCCAGTTGTCGATCCGAATCGCTTGATGGAACCCGCGCGTGTGGCCTTCCCAATAGAAGTACTCGCGCTTGTTCGGCGTCTTGCCGAGCAGGACAGGGGCGATCGAGATTCCATCGATGCCTCTCGGCGGCTGAACACCGGCCAACTCGGCCGCTGTCGGCAGGAAGTCGTAGAACACCCACGGATAATCGCTCGTCGAGCCGGGCTTTACTCGCCCGGGCCAGCGTACGATCATCGGCACGCGATGGCCGCCTTCGTACACGTCGCCTTTCGCCGCGCGGAAAGGGCCGGTCCCATTGAAGAAGGGCAATCCGGGCTTGTTGCCCGCCCCGTTATCGGAGGTGCAAAACACGATCGTCTCGGATTCGAGGTTGAGTTCTTTCAGCAGGGTGAGGATCGCGCCGACTGCGCGATCGAAGGTCGCCACCATTGCCGCATAGGCCTTATGCTCCGGCTTCCACGGCTTGTCCTTGTACTCACCTAGTTCCGGCGCGTCGTGAGGAGCATGCGGAGTAGTCGGAGTGAAATAGAGAAAGAACGGCACGCTGCGATGTTTTCGAATAAACGCCAGCGCTTCTTGCGTGAACAGATCGGTGACGTAGGCACCCTTCGGAACCGCCTCCTTTTTCGGCCCGCGCCATAGGTGGTCGGGATAGTATTCCAACGCGTGATCTTGATTTAAGAACCCGTACCACTCGTCGAAGCCCTGCAGCGTCGGAATACCGGTTGTGTTTGGCTCGCCGAGTCCCCACTTGCCCGTGATCCCCGTCGCATAACCGGCCTTCTTCAGCACGGACGCCACGGTGACATCCGACGGCAGCAGGGGTACTCGTTTCTTCGTCTTCACCGAATGATTCCATCGCACGCGCGTGTGGCCGGAATGCTGCCCGGTCATCAGTGTGCTTCGGCACGGCGCGCATACGGACGACCCCGCGTAGGTCGACGTGAACCGCACACCTCCTGTCGCCAGCCGGTCCATATTCGGTGTCTTGATGTACTGCTGTCCATAACAGCCGAGATCGCGGTACCCCATGTCATCGGCCATCATCCAAATGATATTCGGCTTGCGTGTGCGCGGCTGAGCGAGCGCCGCCAGAAACACTCTTCGCGTCAATGTGCACCTCCAAATACTTTCTCGCCGGCCTCAATCGCAATCGGAAGGATATTTTGCTTCGGGGGAAGTGGGCAAGTGGCGAATGGAGTGAATGAGCAGGGCGGATTTTTCGCCACATTGAAATCGATCTCGGCCACACCGTTGACCGGTAGCGGCGCGTACATCATTCGCCCCGCGCCGTATGTTGTTTTGCCCGCGGTCCTGTCCTTGAAGACAAAGAAGAGTTGGCCTTCGTTTTCCACCGGCTCCAGCCGCATCGTCACTCCACGCAGCGTGAACTCGACAACCCCGGGACTCAACATTTTTTGCACGTGCCCGGTTACATCCGGAAAGTTGATCGTTCGCTTGTACGGGTGCGGAATGAACTTCCCTCGGACCTTGTATTCGCTTCGAATCGGAAACCATTCATTGCCGGGAAACGCTTTGAGAAACGAACTCGACGCTTCGCGGAGACGCAATCCGAATTTGCCGTTGCGCTCGATTGCGATCAGCCGCATTCCGTCGATCTCGACCGTGTCCGGATCGTCCGACGTATCGACGCGCAGAGCCTTGCCTTTGTATCGCACGAGCCGGCCATCAAAATCGAAAGATCCGATTGATCGCGGCCCGCGCGGCAGCACGATATCGTTCGAATCCGCCGATCCCGCCTGATTCGCGCCCTCTTTCAACCAATAGAGCCCCGTGACATTCAGCCAGCCCGTGTACGGCGCGCGTAGGTCCGCCTCGTACTTCTGTCGCCATTCCATTACAGCTGCAGTGTGCGGATCGGCGGCCATCAGCGCTAGCGCGGCAAGAAACATTCGCAAAGCCATTGCTTCATGGTATACATGGGCCTTGTCATGCGCATCGTCACGATAGTTCTCGCGTTCGCGCCGCTCGCCGCCCAGGATTTTTCAAAGCTATCAATCGAGAAGGTTGCCGGCGGATTTGAGTTCACCGAAGGCCCGGTGTGGTCACGCGACAACTACTTGCTATTCAGCGATGTTCCCGCGAACAAGATCTGGAAGGCGACCGGCGAAGGCAAGTTTGTCTACCGTGAAAATTCCAACGGCGCCAACGGCAACACGTTCGACGCGCAAGGCAGGCTCTACACCTGCGAGTCCCGCTCGCGCCGCGTGACTCGGACCGACAAAAACGGCAACATCGAAGTGTTGGCGGAGAAATTCGAGGGTAAGCGGCTGAACGCGCCCAACGATATCGTCGTCAGCAAAAACGGCCACATCTATTTCACCGACCCCGCCTTTGGCGCGCAGGCCGATACCCGCGAGCTCGACTTCTACGGCATCTATCACATAGCGCCCAAAGGCCCATTAACATTGATCGCGAAAACACCAGGCCGCCCGAACGGCATCGCGCTTGCGCCGAATGGCCGGCGATTGTACGTCGCCGATTCGGACGAGCGGTCGATCCGCGTGTTCGACGTCGACGGCGCTGGCAAAGCCACTAACGGGCGCGTGTTGGTCACTGGCATCGACGGCCCGCCCGACGGCATTCGCACCGACGAAAAGGGCAATCTTTGGGTTACCTGCAACAACGTCGCCGTCTACTCCGCCGACGGCAAGCTGATCAACAAAATCGATTTTCCCGAAACGCCGCGCAACATCACGTTCGGCGACGCCGATTTTTCGTCCATCTACGTCACGGCGCTGAAGTCGGTTTATCGCGTGCGCGTGGACGTGAAGGGTTCGGTGCAGTATTGAGCGATGATCGCCGCCACCCGAAGCGCCCCATTCTCGGCGTCGGCGCGCTCATCATCGACGGAGAGAACATCGTCATGATCCAGCGCGGCAAACCGCCAAACGAAGGATGGTGGTCGTTGCCGGGCGGTGTCGTCGAAGCAGGCGAAAAGTTGGAAGACGCGCTGCGCCGCGAGGTGCGCGAGGAAACGGGCCTCGAACTCGACGCGGTGCAATTCGCCGAAGTCTTCGAGCGGATCGTCAACGATGGTGAATACCACTACGTATTGATCGACTACATCTGCCGGGCCACGCCCGGTCAATCGCCGCGCGCCGGTAGCGATTCGAGAGCCGCGCGATGGTTTCATCGCAGCGAGCTCAGCGCGATGCGCATCACCGAAGGTACTCTGGAAGTAATCGAACGGGTCCTCGCCAATCATGCAGCAAAGTAGTCTCGAACTTCTCGAATATGACGAGTTGAAGGCGCTTATCGCGCGCCAGATCAGCTCCGCCGCCGCGCGCCGGTTGCTCGATCGTCTCGAGCCATCGACAGATCGCCGGGCGTTGGAGACAGCACACGCCGAGACCGAAGAGGCACGAGTTCTGCTCGACGAATCGGCCGGGCAAAAGGGTTTCACGATTCGCTTTTCGGGTCTGCCCGAGATCGACCAAGGACTCGCGCGGTTGGGCATCGAAGGCGCATCGCTCGATGGCAAGGAGATCTACGACATCCTGCAATGGCTGGACCGCGCGGCCGAAGTGCGCGCCGCGATTCAAGGCGCCAACGAGCGGTTCCCACTGCTGCTGAAGCGCTCGGGCTCGCTCGCGGACTTGCGCGCGCTGCTGCGGTCGATCTCCGGCAAACTGCACCCAAACGGAACGCTGACCGACAACGCCAGCGTGGCGTTGGAACGCATTCGCCGCTCGATGGAACGCCAGCGCGATGCCATTCAGCAGTCGCTCGAAAAGTTCCTGCGCCAGCACAAAGACGAAGGCATTCTGCAAGACGAATTCGTCACAATCCGCGACGATCGCTTCGTAATTCCGCTCGTCGCCGGCGCGCGATCGAAGGTACCCGGGGTCATTCATGCGGCCAGCGGCACGGGCGCAACGCTGTTCGTCGAGCCGCTGGAAACGATCAATCTCAACAACGAACTCGTCCGGCATTCCGAACAGGAGATGCGCGAATGCCATCGCATTTTGCTGGAGATCACCGAAACACTGCGCGAGCAGGGACCGTCGATCAAGGCGACGATCCATGCACTCACTGAGCTGGAGCTCATCTTCGCCAAAGCGCGCTTCGCGAAGCAGTTTCGCTGCGTAACACCGCGCTTCGGCGAGACGCTCTCCCTCGATCACGCACGCCATCCGATTCTCGAGGACGTGCTGAAGCGCGAAGCGAAGCAGGTTGTGCCGGCGACATTCACGATGGACCGCGCTCACCGCACGCTGCTGATCACCGGGCCAAACACCGGCGGCAAAACGGTGACGATGAAGACCGCGGGACTGCTCTCGCTGATGGCGCAATCGGGTATTCCCGTGCCGTGCGACGACGCGGAGTTCCCAATCTTCAATCAAGTGCTCGCAGACATTGGCGACAATCAGTCGATCTCGGAGAGCCTGTCGAGTTTTTCGAGCCACGTGCGCCACATCGGCCAGATGATTCGTTCGGCAACGCCGGATTCATTGGTCCTGCTCGACGAACTCGGCCGCGCGACCGATCCGGAAGAAGGCGGCGCTCTCGGCGTGGCGGTGCTCGAGCAGTTCCGCGCGCTCGGCGCGTTTACGCTTGCATCGACGCACTTGATGCCGCTGAAAGTCTGGGGAGCGACGCAAGAGGGCGTCGTGCAGGCGTCGATGGGCTTCAACGAAGAAGAGTTCACGCCAACGTATCAACTGTTGACGGGCGCGCCGGGACGATCGGCGGGCCTGGCGATCGCGTCGAAGCTCGGTCTGCCGAAAGCGCTGATCGAGCGCGCAAAACAGGCGATGTCAACCAACGAACGCGACATCGCGGGTTTTCTTTCCGAACTGCATCGACGCCTCGATGAATTTAAGGGCAAGCAGATGGCGCTGGCCGAGGAACGCGTGCGAGCCGAGCGCGAAACAGCCAAGGAGCGCGAAGAGTTTCGTAAGAAGGAAGACGCCAAACGCGCGGAGTTGGAAAAGCGCGCCGATGCGTCGTTGAAGCGCTTCGAGCAGCAGGCGCAGGAGATCTTGAACACGCTGCGGCAAAGCGGGACGTCGAACAAGCAAGTGGAAATCGCGCTGCGCAAAGTGGTGCGCGCGCAAGCGGAATTCAAGGAAGAACTGCGCGAAGCCGTCGCTCCGGAGACGGACACGACGAGGCCGAAACTCGTGATCGATGAAGGCTCGCGCGTGCGGCTGCGGGGCATTCGCGAGCCTGCACGCGTGCGGCGCTTCCTGCCCAACGGCGATGTCGAAGTCGAAGCGGGTTACATCAAGATGCGCGTGCCTTACGACGACATTGCCGAACTGTTACCCGACGGACCTGTCGGCCCAAAACTTCCGAGCGGCGTGACGCTGACTGCCGGCCCGACGTGGGACGTGGTGACCAAGGAGATCAACATCATTGGCCAGCGATGGGAAGAGGCGAGCGATGCGGTGGAGAAGTTTCTAGACACGGCATCGCTGGCATCGGTAGACCGTGTGCGCATTGTGCATGGGCATGGCATGGGCGTGCTCAAGAAGATGGTCGGCGAGTTGCTGCGGCGCAGTCCACTGGTGACGAAACATTACCCGGCGACGCCCGCGGAGGGCGGCAACGGCGCGACGATTGCGGAGCTCAAAGAGCTGTAGCAGCGATTACGTCTTGTGTGCCGTCTGCGACCAGACAGACGTTGATGTCGACGAAATGCCGCGCCATCCGTGAAGCCATGTATTCCGGAGTGTGCCATGAGGTCTGATACCAGTCGGGCATGATGCCTTCGAGCTTGCGCGACCGCGCGTGGAAGAATCCGCGTTCGTGGAGCGCAACGCTTCTACTGGTGTCCAGAGTCTTTGCCGCAACAGCGCCGTGAATTGTCAGCACCAATCGGCCACCCGGCCGCAGCACGCGCAAGCTCTCCCAGCCACCGATCCTGCGAGGCTTCATCCAGATGAGTGAACACCGAAATGCAATACACGGCGTCGAATGTGTGATCGCCGAATCGAAGTGGGGGGGCAGGCTGAGTGGCATGAAACTCGCCGCGCGGAAACGCGGTGCGGCACCAATCGATCGCCTCGAGATCACAATCGACTCCAGTGAAATCGACTGCCGGGTGCCGATCGAGCATCCAGCGCATAGTGCGTCCGCAGCCACACCCGAAATCGAGCACCCGTGCACCGGCATCGAGCGCGACACTCTCTTCAATTAACATCGCGCACTTCAAGCCGACGTTGCGGAATAGCGGAATCGACAACGACTCGGACACGCGGAAGCGCAACATGGCCGGCGGCAAATCGCGCGGGCGCGCGACGTCCGCAATGGTGCAAGCGGTCCGTACGCACATCCGGTACAACCGGTGATATGCGGGTCGCAGTGCGTCGCGCCACGTCACAATACCGCCAGCACTTCCTCGGCGTGGCCGGCTGGCTTCACGTTGTCAAAGATGTGCGCGATCTTGCCATCGGGCCCGATGACGAACGTCGTCCTCGCCACGCCCATGTAAGTGCGCCCATACATCGATTTTTCGCGCCAGACGCCATACGCTTC
>VFZQ01000296.1 GCA_016871135.1 Acidobacteriota bacterium
GTGTTCTTGAACGGCCGCGATGTGACCTCGGAGATTCGCCTGCCCGCCGTGTCGCAGGCGGCGTCGAGAGTTTCGGCGATCCCTGGCGTGCGTCGCGCGCTGGTCGCCCTGCAACAGGACTACGCCGACGAATCCAGCGTCGTAATGGAAGGTCGCGATATCGGCACTGTCGTCTATCCGCACGCCCAAGTGAAGATCTACCTCGACGCCAGTCCGGAGATTCGCGCGCGTCGCCGCGTCGCCGACGAAGGGGGAGACTACGAGCGGGTACTTCGCGAGATCCGGGAACGCGACGAACGTGACGCGACGCGCCCGGATTCGCCGTTGCGCCAGGCCGAAGACGCCCATTTTCTCGATTCGTCCGGCATGGATCTCGAACAGGTCATCACCGAAGTGCTGCGCATCGTGCGCTCGAAAACATCGAATGGAAGAGGAGTCACCAGTTGAGTCAGTTGATCGTAATGAAGTTCGGTGGAACGTCCATGGGCAGCGCCGAACGCATCAAAATCGCCGCGTCGATCACGTCGGAGCAAGCGAAGAAATCTCGCGTGGCAATCGTCGTATCGGCGATGTCGAAGGTCACCGACCTGTTGCTCGACACGTTGCGCCACGCCGAGTCGGGCGACAAAGCGACGATAGAAAAAAACGTCGCAAACTTGTGCGAACGGCACAAGCAGACTGCCGCCGACCTGCTCGCCGATCCCGGTCCCGTGCAAGACGGCATCGACGCGCTGGCCGCCGAATTCGAACGTATAGCCCAGGGCATGCTGTTGCTTGGCGATCGTCCCCCGCGAAGCGTCGATGAAGCGATTGCCATAGGCGAACGCCTCACCGCGTTGATCATCGCCGCGTATTTAGCCGAACAAGGCACACCGGCGCAAGCGATCAATGCGGCAAGTGTCGTCGTTACCGACGGCGTGTTCGGCAACGCAACGCCGATCATGGAAGCAACACGCGCGAAGGCGAACTCGCTCATGCAACCGCTCCTAGCGCAAGGCGACGTTCCCGTCATGACCGGGTTCAACGGAGCCACCGTCGATGGTAAGCCGACAACGCTTGGCCGAGGGGGGTCGGACTTCAGCGCGTCGATCCTCGCCGCCGCGCTCGATGCTTCCGAACTTTGGATCTGGACCGATGTCGATGGCATCATGACCGCCGACCCACGCCTGGTGAAGGATGCGAAGGTGCTCGACGAAGTGACTTACGCCGAAGCCGCCGAACTCGCCTACAACGGCGCCAAGGTGCTCCATCCTCGTACGCTCGCGCCGTTAGTCGAGAAGAAGATCCCGGTGTGGAGCAAGAACTCGTTCAACCTCGCCGCGCCGGGTACGAAAATCGTCCCGTCGCTTGAAGAGCCGCCAGGCGCACGCGCTGTCACGTCCATGGCAAACGTTGCGCTGGTCTCGGTCGAACCGGCGTCCGGCGCCATCTCCGGCACACGGGTGATGGCTCGCGCCATCGACGCGCTCGACATCGTGGGCGCCGAAGTGCTGACGCTTTCCAGTTCGTCATACCGGCAGAGTTTTTGTTTCCTGATTCGCAAAGACGAACTGCCGGTGGTGTTGAAGAGCTTGCAGGACGCGTTTGCTTTGGAGATCGAACACGGCTACGTCAATCCGTTCCTGGTCGATGAAAACGTGGGTTTGCTCGCCGTTGTCGGCGAAGGCATGCGCGGCGTGGCCGGTCTTGCTGGCCGCGTGTTTACCGCCGTGAGCCGCGAAGGAATTTCGATTATTGCGATCGCGCAAGGATCGAGCGAATTAACGATCAACCTCGTCGTTAGCCGCGATGGCCTCGAAAAGGCCGTCAAGGCGATACACGCCGAGTGCCAACTGGGGGCCTAGCAAATGTTTTTCTTCCTGCTCGCGGTCGTCGATTTCGTACACTTCACCGACACGCACGTCATCAAGCTCGACGGTATTCATCCTGAGATCGCCGCCGCGCGCGCGTCGAACGGACCATCACGCGCGACGCTGGAGAAGTTCGTAGCCGCCTTCAAGCCCGGCAGCGCCGCATTCGCGATTCACACCGGCGACATGATTGACGCGTGGTGCTTCGACACGGCGTCGGGCGCGCCGGTCTACGGGCAGATCGAAAGTTTCACGCGGCCCGCTTCGAAGCTGCCCGTGAAGCTGTATCCGGTGCTCGGCAATCACGACGTCGAGTGTTACCGCCGGAATCCGAAAAATCCGCAGGCGCCGGTGGGCGATCAATCGGTGGCTGCGCAGACGCGTCAAGCATGGCGCAAATCGCTGCCGGGTTTCAAGAAAGGCACATACTATTCATTCGCGAAAAGAGTTGACGGCACGCGCTACCGTTTCG
Organism: Acidobacteriota bacterium; assembly: GCA_016871135.1. GTDB lineage: Bacteria > Acidobacteriota > Terriglobia > Bryobacterales > Bryobacteraceae. The sequence goes on from VFZQ01000296.1 coordinate 2,323, forward strand.
TGATTCTCGACAACGGTGAGGCGGCGCAATCGAACTTGAACGCGCAGATGGCGTGGCTCTCCGGCGAGTTGAAGAAATTCCCCAAGGACAAGGTCGTGCTGGCACTGCACATTCCGATCGGCGCGTCGGATCTCTTCAGCAAATCGCTCGCGGCGGCTGTCAGTAGCTCGTCGAGCGTCGTCATGATTCTCTGTGGGCACCGCCACACGGACGACATTTCGCCCATCGCGCTCGGCGCGAGCAAACCGGTGCAGGTGCGGACCTCCGCGATGTTCAAAGGCGCCGATCAGTGGCGTCGCATCCGCCTACACAAGGACAAAATCGAAGTGTCGGCAACCGGTATGCCCGATAAAGTAGCGGCAACCATTGCCGTTGCTCCGTAACCGCTACCGGCTACTCGGCGACGCCGAAAGCGTACTCGGCGAGCAACTTGCCGCTTGCGCCAAACAACCGCGCTCGATAGCTTCCAGCCGGCAGCCGGCGAGTTGGAATCGACACCGCGAGCGCGCCCTGCGAATTGCGGGCAAGGCCGGCTACCGATTCGATCTCCGCGCCTTTCGGCGTGAAGATGCCGAGCCGGAACGGCCCGGCGACAGCCGGCGGCGGCTCCATCCAAAGTGCAATTTGCTTTGCGCCGGACGGCACGCGGATTTTGTTCGCCTCCCCGTCGCGTGCTGCCTCCAGGATCAGGACAGGTAATGAAGACGAGGCGAATTCTCGGCCGGCCATCTCCTTCTCGAGTGCGGCGATCCGTTCCTTTGCGATCTCCTGCTCCCGACGCGCCTCGGCCGACAGCCTAGGCTGTTCGACAAGCACACTCCAACCAGCGATGGCCGCGAAAAGCGCCGAGGCCGCAATGCCGACGCCCGCGGCGAATGAACGTTTCGCGGGCGTATTCGCGGTGAACTCACCCGCAGCTACGGCCTCCTTCACCGCGCTCCGCATCCGGTCGAGGGCTTCGACCTCTTCAAAGCACTCCGCACAACCGAAAAAGTGCTCTTCGAACGCCGAGCGGTCGTGCGCGGACAGCTCTCCGCGAACGTAGAGTTCGGCCAGTTCGCGCTGGCGTGCTTCCAGGTGGTTCAAGCAATCTCCGTAATGAAGTGGCGGTACTGAGGTGTTTGTAGCATTTTTATTTTTGCCTTGGCGTGGTTAGCCGCAAGTAGAATTCACGAAAGCTCTTCAAAGCGCGGGACTTTACAAGCCGAACCCGGTCCGGCATGATCCCCATCTTCGCCGAAATCTCGTCCCGCGATAGATCGTCGTAGAATGCGTAGCGAATGATCTCTCGCTCACGTGGATCAAGCCGTTCGAGCGCCATCTTCAACGCCTCGCGCTCGGCGCTGTCGACAGTGGGTGACGGCGACTGTGGCTGGCCCGCCGCTTCGATTTCGTCGTAACGGCTTGCCGAACGCTGCTGCTCCCGGATGACATTTCGAGCGATGCCAAGCACGAAACCCGGGAGCGCCGCTTGGTTCTGGAGCGCACCATCGCGCAACGCGCGGATAGCCCGTAACATCGTTTCGCTCCGAACGTCGTCGGCAGCCGCCGGGGACCGGAGGTCCCGCAAAGCGATGAAGTAAATGCGGTCCCCGAAATCGGCGGGCAACCTGCCGATGACTTCCTCGATTTCGACGGGCTCGGGCTCCAGCATCATCCGTCATTCAATCCTATCGAAAGACTGCGGCTTTCGTGAACCTGTCGGCGCACGCGGTTGTTGCCTGGCGCACTGTCATTCTCCGCGGTTCATTTGGCGTGGTTCCGGAGTAGCTGGCGGAACTAGGCGGGGACCACCGGCGGCAGCGTAACAACAATCGCGCTGCCGCCGTTTTCCCCTCCGCGATAGCCGTGCGGTTCCCCGGAATCCATGTAAACCGCGTCGCCTTGCTCGAGCGAGTGCCATGCACCCGCGAACGATACCTCTACAATTCCCCCGGTGACATACAGAAGTTCAGCGCCGTCGTGCGAATGCGGCTCGGCCATCGCGGCGGCGCCGGCCGGAAACTCCGCATAGTACGCCTGCATCGATTTGTCTTGAATTGGAAAGGCGAGGCACTCGAAGAAGTACCCGGGCGACGCCGCTTCTGGCTTTTCTGGGAAACGCATGCGCTCGTTCTTGCGGACGATAGAGAAGCGGCGCGGCTTGGAAGGATTGGTGAAGAAGTAATCGATGCCAACTTCGAAAACCATCGCGATGCGGGCCAGCGTCGCGAGCGTCGGCGTGGCCTTGCCGGTTTCGAGTTGCGAGAGCAGCGACGCCGAAAGCCCGGAGTGTTTGCCGAGGTCCTTCAAGGCAATCTTCTTGCGCAGGCGAAGCGACTTCAACTTCGCGGCGATGTCGTAAGTCGAGAGAACGCGTTGGATTGTCTGGTCGCTGGTTTCAGTGGGAGGCATGCAATCGTTCGTAGGAGATGATAGCAGGTGGGAAAAGAATGAATCGGGCGAATCGAGGTGGCATCCTACCCTTCGATGCTAGCCGCGACTCCCGCTCTCGTTTCCCGTAATGCGCGCTCCGACAAGCGCGCGGTCGAAGCGGCTCTCCGGGCCGTGTTGCCGGTGGACTCCAGCCAGGTCGCTCGTGCCATGGGCTATTCCGTGTTGGGCGAGGCTGGGCGGGTTCGCCCGTTACTTGTTGTGAACACGGGCCGTTTGTGTGGCGCGCCACCCTCGGCCGTGATGCGATGCGCGGTGGCCGTGGAGCTCATCCATTCGGCGTCGTTAATCGTGGATGATTTGCCATGTATGGACAACGACCCCGTGCGCCGTGGCAAACCTTCAGTGCACATCGCCTTTGGAGAAGCGACGGCGATTTTGGCGGCGCACAGCCTCGTCGCGCTCTCGGCCAAACATGTCGCACTGGGCTTTGAGGAGGTGCACGACGGATCGATGTTACGTTTCCAATGCAAGCTGCTCGGCGCGCTTGACCCTTCATCACTGACAGGCGGACAAGAGATGGATCTGGCGAAGAGCGGTTCACGCGCCGAGATCAATGAGAAGAAGACGACACCTCTCTTCCGTTTGGCGGTGGAGGCGGGCATGATTGGGAGCCGCCTGGACGCTGGCGCGATCTTCGCGCTACGTCAGTTCGGCCGCGAATTTGGGGCGTCATTTCAGCTCGTCGACGACTATCTGGACGGAGAACTGGATTCTCCCGTCATTCCGGCACAGCAGTTGGGCGCGACCTGGAAAACGTTAGCTGGATTCGGCGCTGAAGCAGACCCGCTTCGCGACATGGTGGAGGACCTGCATGAACGCCTGCGCAGTTGAAGTCCCTCCGGTTCAGGCCGGCAGAGGAAAGCAGAGTAGGACAGTTGTGGTGATCGGCTCAGGTTTTGGGGGCTTGGCGGCGGCGGTCCGTTTGCAGACTCAGGGCTATGACGTGAAGCTTATAGAAGCGAGGGATCAACTCGGCGGCAGGGCGCAGGTCTTCCGCCGCGGCGGGTTCACCTTCGATGGCGGGCCTACGGTCATCACTGCGCCGTTTCTCCTCAAAGAACTCTTCGCTGGCGCCGGGCGCCGTATCGAAGATTATGTTCGAATAGTCCAGGTCGACCCGTTTTACCGCGTCTCATTCCACGATGGCCGGCACTTTGATTATTCGCAAGACGGGGAAGCGATGGAGCGGCAGATTGCGGCCTTCGCGCCCCGAGACATCGCGGGCTATCGCACCATGTTGTCAAAGACGCGCGCGATCTTCGACAAAGGCTTCACGGAGTTAGCTGACAAGCCTTTCTTGAAGTTCAGCGACATGATACGAATCGCGCCCGATTTGCTCCGCCTGCAGTCGCACAAGACGGTTTATCAGTTCGTCTCCAGCTACATCCGCGATCCATTTCTACGCCGCGTCTTCAGCTTTCATCCGTTGTTGGTTGGAGGAAATCCGTTTCAGACGACGTCGATCTACGCGCTCATTCAACATTTGGAACGGCACTGGGGTGTGCACTATGCAATGGGTGGAACAGGCGCGGTGGTTGCCGCTTTAGGGCGGCTGTTCACTGAACTAGGGGGCAAAGTATTACTGAATACCCCCGCCACGAGGATTGTCGTCGAAAACGGAGCGGCTGTCGGGGTGGAAACGACCGATGGCATTTTGCGCGCCGACGCGGTCGTTAGCAATGCGGACGCGCCGAACACTTATCGAAAACTGGTGCGTCCGTCCGAACGGCGCAAGAACACCGACGCCCGGCTGGAGCGGATGCGTTACAGCATGGGGCTATTCGTGCTCTACTTCGGCACGGACCGGCAATACCCGGACGTGAAACATCACTCGATTTTATTGGGAGAGCGCTACGAAAGCCTACTCGACGACATTTTCAATAAGCACCGGCTGACCGAAGACTTTTCGGTTTACTTGCACCGGCCGACCGCCACAGATTCTTCGATGGCGCCGAGCGGGTGCGACTCCTTCTACGCGCTCGTTCCCGTTCCCAACCTTCGCAACGGATCTGATTGGCGGGTGGAGGGTCCGCGA
>VFZQ01000297.1 GCA_016871135.1 Acidobacteriota bacterium
GGCCGGTCATCGTCGACGACTCCGCCGGCATGCAGGCGGCCAAGCAGCAGCATCAGTCCGCGCTCGATCCGGGCCAGGGCGCGACGCGCATTTTCAAACTTGGACCGGGCGGCGTGTTTGGCACGCAACAGCCGCAGATGACGCCGCAGATCGGCGCGACGAAGAAAGTTCCGCAGTGGCCGTTCCTCGGCCGGCTGTTTAACGACGTGATTCTGAACGACGCGGAAGCGCAACGCGCCTCGGCGGCGTCGACGAAGACTTCGATGGCGCAGCGTGTGATCTTTGGCGCGGTGGCCGCGCTCGCGTTGATCTACGCGATTCTGGCGACCGTCAGCTTCGCGGGCAATCGTACGCTCGAAAACGGCGCGATCGAAAACGCCAGGGGTATTGCGGGTGTGAATATCACCGATCCGAATGCACTGGTGGACTCGGCCTCGCTGGCGAAGCTGGAAGCGTTGCGCGTGACGTTGGCGCAGCTCGATCAGTACAAAACCGAAGGCGCGCCGTGGAAGCTTCGCTGGGGCTTGTACTCGGGCAATGAGATGTATGCGCCCGTGAAAGAGATCTGGTGCCAGAAGTTCAATCAGACACTGCTGGGACCGACACATGGATCGATGCAACGGATGCTGAAAGGGCTGCCGGCGTCGCCGCAACCGACCGACGACTACGGTTCCTATTTCAGCGCGCTGCGAACCTATTTGACGATCACGATCTACGGCGATAAATCGACGAAAGAGGCGACCTCGCCCGCGCTCTACAACGCGTGGTCGGCGGGCCGCGATGTCGGCGATCGCGCCCAACTGGCAAAGGCGCAGTTCGATTTCTACGCCGATTATTTGCGAACGTCGGGCGGTTGCCCGCTGCCGTTCGACGCCGAAGCCGGCGCGCGCGGCCGCAAGTTCCTGGCGCAGTTCTCGGGTGTGGACTCGATCTATCAGTCGATGCTCGCCGCGGCCAACAAGGCCGTGAAACCCGTGAACTATAACAAGGACATCAAGGACTCCGAGAAGATCATCGTCAACAACCGCGACGTCGCCGGTGCGTTCACCAAAGACGGCTTCGCGAAAATGTCGGACTTCATCAAGAACCCCGACCCGTTCTTCGGCGGAGACAAATGGGTGACTTGCGGCGAGCAGGCGAATCCCAAAGACACGGCGAGAACTTCCTGCGATTCCGGCTTGGCCATTAACCGTGCCGAACTCGGCGGCAAGCTGCGGGATCTCTACACGGGCGATTACATCAAGGCATGGCGCACGTACTTCCGCAATTCGACATTCCAGAAGTACAAGGATCTGGAAGACGCGACGCAGAAGCTCGATCAGATTGTCTCGAACGATACGCCGCTGATGGCGCTGTTCTGGCTGGCGACGAAGAACACCGATGTGAACGACGACAAGATTAAGCTCGCGTTCCAACCGGTGCGCGAAGTGGTGCCGCCGCCGGCGACGATTCAGAAGTATATCTACGCCGAGAAGAACGGGCCCTACATCGACTCGCTGGCCAAGCTGCAAAAGGCGCTGGCGGATGCGTTGCCGAATTTGAAGTCCGATCCGAACGCGGCGAACAAGCCGATCGACGCGGCGAGCGATTCGCGGCAGGTGTTGAAGGCCGCGGCGCGGACCTTTAATCCCGATCCGGAAGGCAAGGTGGACCAGATGTCGGCCAACCTCCTGGAAGATCCGATCAAGGAAGTCGAGCGGTTCTTGAAAGGGATGGGCAAGGACGAACTGAATGCGAAGGGTGCGGGCCTGTGTAATCAGCGCTTCGCGGGCTTGCGCGGCAAGTTTCCGTTTAATCCGGCGGCAAAGCCGGAGGCGACGCTGGCCGATGTGGCGACGGTGTTCCAGCCCGGTACGGGATCGATCTGGCAGTTCGTCGAAGGCGATCTGAAGAAGTACATGAAAAAGGAAGGCGGCAAGTGGACGAGCATCAGCGAGGGCGGAATCAACATTAACCCCGCGTTCGTCGGTTTCGTGAATCAGGCGCAGCGCTTCTCCGATACGGTGTTCCCGGGCGGAGCGACGCAACCGCGCATGACCTACACGTTGACGCCGGTTCGTTCCGATGTCGTGACCGGATCGTCGCTAACGATCGACGGGCAATCGCAGAACTTCGGAGCCGCCGGTGGAGCGAAGCAGTTCACTTGGCCGGGCACGAGTCAGCAAGGCGTGAAGGGCGAGGTTAAGTTTGTCGGAGGCACATCGTTCGGCGTGGAGGAGGCTCCCGGGTTGTGGGGAATCTACCGGTTTATTTACGCCGCCGACACGTTGACTCCGTCCGGCAACGGACAAAGCATCGAGTGGAAGATGCGCCAGGGCCGCTCTGGCGCCATCATGCAGGTGGCGGGAAAACCGGCCAGTTACAAATTCGAAGTCAACGTGCCGATCTTCTCCCGCGAATTTATTCAGAGCCTGCAATGCGTACCCCTGGTGGCGAAGTGATCCTTCGGTGATACTATGAGAACTCGGACTCTGCGATGATGCAGCTACCAGCAAGAATCGGCAAGTACGAACTCCAGGAGTTCCTGGGGGGAGGTATGTCGCACGTCTACCGTGCGCAGGACACCGTTCTGGGCCGCATGGTGGCGGTAAAGATTCTCACCGAACAGGGTTGTGCGGACGCGGAAGCAAAAGCTCGTTTCCTGCAAGAGGCGCGCGTGGCGTCGAGCATCGTTCATGAAAACATCATGAACGTCTACGACTTCGGCGAGGAGGGCGGTAAGCCCTTCATCGTGATGGAATTCCTGAAGGGCCAGAGCTTGCGCGACGCGATCCGCTCCGGCGCGGCGGGCAATATCAGGAACCGGTTGACGCTGGCGGTGCAAATCGCCAAGGCGCTCGACTACATTCATCAGAAGAAGATCATCCACCGCGACATCAAGCCCGAGAATTTGCAGGTCGATCAAACCGGCAAGATCAAACTGATGGATTTCGGTATCGCCAAGGCCGAGGGCATGCAGTTGACGCGCGCCGGTTTCACGCTCGGCACGCCGTACTACATGGCGCCGGAACAGGTGCTCGGGCAACAGGTTACGCATCTGGTCGACGTCTACTCGTTCGGCATTTTGCTGTTCGAGTTGCTCACGGGCGCCAAGCCGATCATGGGCGAGTCGATCGAGAAAATCTTCAACAAGATCTTGTACGAACCTCTCGACATGGCGCCGCTGCAGGCGGCCGGCGTGGAGCAGGAATTGCAGCGGATCATCGCCAAGTGCACGTCGAAGCAGCCGCAGGACCGATATCCCAAGCTCTTTGACGCGGCGAGCGACATTGAGCGCTACCTCGGCGTACAGGGTTCGGTGCGCACGGTTACGACCTCGATGCCAACGATGAGCGCGCAGCAAGCGGCGCAAGCCGCGCAGCAGCAGCGGCCCGCTGGGATGCCGACCATGCCGACGCGCCCGACGACACAGCCCACGCAGGGCTGGCAGCCGACGCAGTCGACGCAGCAACCGCCCAATGCGACGATGGGCACGCAGCAAGTTCCCGAAGGCTTGCCGGGTTTTGTCAGTGTTCTTCCGGCGGCCCTACAGAATCAAACCGGCGTCATGGTCGTGGTGGCTATCGCCGTGTTGTTGGTGATGGGCCTCGTCTACTTCGTCATCAGTCTGCTAATTTAGAGAAACTATGCAACTTCCGGCGCGGTTCGCCAGATACGAGCTGCAGGAGTTCCTGGGCGGCGGGATGTCGCATGTCTACCGCGCGCTGGACACAGTGATCGGCCGCCAGGTAGCGGTGAAGATTCTTACCGAAGACGGCTGCCGCGACACCGAGGCCAAGGAGCGCTTTCTGCACGAAGCGCGGATGTCGGGCTCGATTTCGCACGACAACATCGTGACGATTCACGACTACGGCGAGGAACAAGGGCGACCCTACATCGCGATGGAGTTTCTGCGCGGCGGGGATCTGCGCGATGCGCTGCGAAAGAACCAGGCGGGCGATTTGCGCAACCGGTTGCGCATCGCGACCGAGTCGGCGGCGGCTTTGGAATACGTGCACAACATGGGCATCATCCATCGCGACGTTAAGCCGGAGAATATTTTCATCGAGCAGTCCGGCCGTGCGAAGTTGATGGACTTCGGCATTTCGAAGGCCGCCGGCTTCAACATGACCAAAGCCGGCAACACGATGGGCACGCCTTACTACATGGCGCCGGAGCAGGTGCAGGGCGCCGACCTTACACCGCTGGTGGATGTCTATTCATTCGGCATCGTGCTGTACGAATTGTTCACGGGCGAGCGGCTCGTCACCGGCGACAGCATGGAGCGGCTGTTCTACGTCATTCTGCACGAAAACCCGGATCCGGCGAAATTGGTGGCGGCGGGATTGCCGCAAGCGTTGATCGATTTGATCTTGCGGTGCACGGCCAAGAAACCGGAAGACCGGCTGCAGAGTTTTTCCGCGATCAAACAAGTTCTGATCGGCATCGCGTCTTCCGAGGTTCCGGCGGGTGCCCCGGCCGCGCCAAAGGCCGCGTCCAAGCCAGCAGAAGGTAGCGGCTTGAAGATGGGGCCGATCGTCGGAGTCGCGGCAGTCGCGGTGTTGGTGGGCGGCGGAGCGATCTGGTACTTGATGCAGGGCCAGACAAAACCGGCGGAGGAAAAGAAGGCTTCAACCGAATTGCCCGCGCTGTTGACGGCCAAGGGCGGAGACATGGTGTTGGTGGCGGCGGGCGAGTTTCTGTTCGGCTCGGCACGTTCGCCGGTGAAGACCCCGGCGTTCTACATCGACAAGACCGAAGTGCCGGTGAAGGCGTATCAGGAGTTCGCGGCGACGTCCGGACGAACCCTGCCGCCGGGCAACGCCGCGGATAAGCCCATGCTACCGGTTGTAAATGTCTCCTTCGACGACGCAAGCGACTTTTGCAAATGGGCAGGCAAGCGGATGCCCGGCGAGTTCGAATGGGAGAAAGCGGCGCGCGGCGGCGATGGGCGGGCGTTCCCCTGGGGTAGCAAGGAAGACCCCGAGAATGCGAACGTCGAGGAAAGCGCGAAGAAATTTGGCGAAGCGCCGACCGTGGTGGACAGCTTGGAACACGCCAAGAGTCCATTCGGCGCGCTGCACATGACCGGCAATGTCTGGGAGTGGGTGGAGCGCCCGCATACGCCCAGCGTGAACGCGGTGGAGAGCTTCGCGAAGGCTTTGAAACCCGCGCCAACTCCGAGCGAACCGTGGCATTACATCAAGGGCGGCGCGTTCGACCGTCCGCTGTCATCGGGGGTGGCGTTTGAGTTCTCCAGCATTCCCGCGCGGATGACGAGCCCAACAATCGGCTTTCGCTGCGCGCAGGACGCGCCGGCGAAACTACCATAGCTTGCACTGCTTCTCCGGCTCGCGCACCATCGGATCGCCGCGCTTGCACGAGAACGCCTGATGGAACTCCGGCATGTTCATCAGCGTGGCGTTTGCGCGCCAGCGGGCGATGGGATGCGGATCGGTTTGCAGGCGCATGCGCATCGCTTCGGTCCGGGATTGCGATCCCCAGAGCCGCGCGAAAGCAAGGAAGAATCGCTGGTCGGCGGTGTAGCCGTCAAGCACCGGACCTGGTTGGCCGCGGAGCGAACGTTTGTAGGCCCGGTACGCCAGCGCGAGTCCGCCGAGATCGCCAAGCGCTTCGCCGACGACAAGCCGTCCGTTGTGGCGCAAACCTACGCCGGTGTCGATCTCGTTGAACTGCTCGATCACGCATTGCGTCCGCGTCTCGAACTTCTTACGATCTTCGGGCGTCCACCAGTTCTTCAGGTTCCCGGAGAAGTCGTACTTCGAACCTTGATCATCGAAGCCGTGTCCCATTTCGTGCCCAATGACCGCGCCGATGGCGCCGTAGTTCACCGCGTCGTCGGCTTCCATGTCGAACAAGGGCGGCTGCAAAATGCCGGCGGGAAAGGCGATTTCGTTTTTCGGCGGGTTGTAATAGGCGTTAACGGTTGGCGGCGTCATGCCCCAGTCGATTCGATCAGCGGGCTTGCCGATTTTGGCGAGGCCGTATCCGCGCGTGGCGAGGCTTGCCGAGCGGAGGCTTTCGACGAACGCATCGCGCTGAATGGTCACGTCGGAGTAACTGCGCCACTGATCGGGGTAGCCGATCTTGGCCTCGAAGGCGCTCAACTTGGCGATGGCGTTCTTGCGCGTCGCCGGGTCCATCCACTCCTGCTTGCCGATCTCCTCGCTTAGCGTCGCGCGCAGGTTCTCGACGAGTACGTTCATGCGCACCTTTGCGGTGGGCGGGAAGTGCTTCTTAACGAACACCTGGCCCAGCGCAAATCCGAGGGCGCTATCGACCGTGTCGGAACAGCGCTGCCAGCGCGGTAACGGTTCGCGCGTGCCGTTGAGCACCGTGCTGAAGAAACGGAAATTCTCGGCGGCGAAGTCAGCCGAGAGATTCCGCGCGGCGGCGTTGATGACCCGCCACCGGAGCCACAGTTTCCACGTTTCCAGCGGCGCTTCGGCGAGCTGCTTGTTGAAGTGCTCCAGCGTCTTTGGCACGGCAACGTTGATGGGCGTATTGTGCGAGATCTTCAAGGCCGTAAAGGCGGCCTTCCAGTCGAACTCCGGTGCGAGCGCGGCCAGGCCGGCGAGGTCCTTCTTGTTGTAGCGCGCATATGGATCGCGCATGTCGGCGCGCGCGGGCATCACGGCGGCGGCGGCGGTTTCAAAGGCAAGCAACGTTTCGCCTCCGGCGCCGAGGCCGGCATGTTTCAGTTGCGCATCGACATGCCTGACGAATTCGGCGCGGATCGACTTGGAGCGCTCATCGTCCTTCAAGTAGAAGTCGCGATCGCTAAGCGAG
>VFZQ01000298.1 GCA_016871135.1 Acidobacteriota bacterium
CTCGCCCGCCGTCCGGATCGAAAACACGATTGAAGTCGGTACGTCGATCGGTTGCGCGGCCGGCACAAAGTAGCGATGGCCGAGTTCACGCAGACTGCGCTTCTTTGAATTCGCCACCACGCCGACGACCTCATACGTGTTCCGCTGCGGACCGAATAGCTGCGTGACGTGCATCCCTATCGGATTGCGGCCGGCGAAGAACCGCTTCGCAAACGCTTCGTTGATCACGCACACGCGCGGAGCCGAGGCGTGATCGCGCTCGGTGATTTCGCGGCCCATCAGCACTGGTATGCCGTAGGTCGAGAAGTAGTTCGGCCCGATGTGGTCGTACGCCGAACCACGATCGTCATCGCCCTTACGCGTGTATCCCTCCACCAGCACCTCGTCGCCTGCGTCGCCGCCGATGAACGGCGCGTGCCGGGAATAGGTCACTTTCCGCGCGCCAGGCGCGGCGGCAACGCGCGCAAACAAGCGTTCAAAAAGCGCCTGCCGCTTTGGCTCCTCGTAACCCGCGGACTCGATATCGACTTGGACCATCAGCAATCGCTCGCGCGAAAATCCAAGATCTATCTGTTGTAAGTTCTGAAACGTCCGCACCAGCAGACCAGCGCCGATCAACAGCGGTAGCGACAACGCCACCTGCCCCGCCACCACCATCTTGCCTACCCGCAGCCACGCGGCTGAACCCGTCATCCCGCGGCCCTGCTCCTTGATCCCCGCACTCGCATCCACTTTCATCGTGCGTAGCGCCGGCAACACGCCCAGCAAGAACCCGGCCACTACCGTCAGTCCAAATGCAAACGCGAGCACCGAAGGCTCCGCGCTCAGCGGCAGATGAATCGTATTTGGCACCAGGGAAAGCAACCCCGCGCGCAAGAGCCACGCCGCCGCCAAGCCGACAACGCCGCTGGCCAGCGCGATCAGGGCGCTCTCGGTGAAAATCTGCCGGAGCAGGTCGCCTCGTCCGGCACCCAGCGCCAACCGTACGGCAGTCTCGCGCGTTCGCGCCGTTGCGCGAGCCAGCATCAGATTGCCCAGATTTGCACACGCGATCAACAGCACCATTCCCGCCGCGACGAGCAGAATTGTTAACGGTTGTCCAAAGCCTTCTCGCACGCTCGACGCCCCGCCGGCGGCCGGACGTAGCAGCAACCGCTGATTGAGGAACCCGCGGCGCGCCTGTTCGGATGGCGCCGTTGCGTAGTAGGCCTCAAGGCCGCGCCGGAACACGGTGTCCGAGGCCGCCTGCGCCTGTGCCATCGTCACCCCCGGCTTCAATCGCCCGATCGCGTGCAGCCAGACGTCCTTGGCCAACGACACCGGGTCGTCGCGCAGCCAATCGCGCCCCGGTAACACGGCCGGCTGCAAGTCCATCGGCAGCCACACATCCGGACGCTGTCCGACGGTCTCGCCGAAGAACTCGGGCGGCATGATGCCGATGACCGTAAACGTGCCGAGCCGGAAGGCAATTCGCGCGCCGATGGCGTCAGGGCGCCCGCCGAATCGCCGTTGCCAGAAGGCGTGGCTGATCACCGCGACGTAGGCCTTCGGGCCGTCTTCGGCGCTGAAACTCCGGCCCCTCAAGGCGGGCACGCCGAGCGTAGCGAAGTATTCGGCCGACGCCAGCTGACCACGGATCTCCTCGGCCTCGGCGGCATCGATCCTAACCTGCAGCCGCTCGGTGTAACTCTGCACGGCCATCAGGCTCGTGAATACGCCGGCTTGATCGCGAAGCTGCTCGAACTCCTGATACGTGAGAAGGGAACGCTCGCCGGTCTGCGCACCGTTGCGGTGCCCTCGCGAATCGGGATTGGTCAACATGACCAGTTGCTCCGGATCGCGCACCGGCAGAGTGCGCAGCATCACGCTGTCGACGAGGCTGTAGAGCGCCACATTCGCGCCGATCCCCAGCGCCAGCGACATCACCGCGACCGTCGTAAATCCCGGCTGAGCGGCCAGAGCGCGCAGTGCATAACGGACGTCTTGTTTCATCACGTGATAGTGCTCCAGAGGTGCGGTAGTTAGAACATCTTGGATTGACCGCAGCCAAACAGCGGCGGCGGCGCGCGGTCCATCGGCCTCGCGCAACTCCTGCGAAAACGCGCGGACCATCTCGTCGCCGTACTCCTTGCGGAACGGCGCCGGAAAGCACCACAGCAACGATTCGAAGAGGCGCGGCGACAACATGGCTTATAGTTTCTTGGGGATCAGTCCGGTCTCGCGCGCCTGACTCAGCATGTTGGTGAGCCTACGCGCCTCGGCCATCGCGACGCTCCGGCCGAAGTCGGTGACACCGTAGTAGCGCCGCCGCTCGTCGTTCGAATCCGGATCGGGGCTCTCGCGCAGCTCTTTCACCAGGCCCTGTTCGAGCATGCGGCGGATCGAGCTATACAGCGTTGCGGCGCTCATTCGAACTTTGCCATCGGTACGCTCGGCGATGTCTTGCATGATCGAGTAGCCGTGGCGGTCGCGATCAGCCAGCGCGACGAGGATCTGGAAGGTGGCTGTTTGCAACGGCAGGAGCGATTCGGGATCGGGGAAGTCTTTCGGCATCGGGTATACCGCTTTCGACTATACCCGATTGTGATAGAGTTCGCAACTATCGGTCTACGCGAGTTGCGGATTCACCCCGAGCTGTTGGTACATGATCAAGAAGTCAAACGAGTTCCATCCTTCGTGAATCAGACCGCCTTCGACTCGCATGAATACCATTCCTTCCATCGCCATCTCGCGGCCGGTCGCGGCGAAGCCCAGCCCCTCACCTCTGTGCGTACCGGACACTCGGCAATGCGCCGCGCAGAGACATCCTTCGGTGGCCGTTCGAAGGACCTCAATTCTGAGGTCTGGAAACGCCGAACGGAAGCCCTTGGCAAACGGCTTGAACGCTTCGGCTCCCTGTATGGGTGCTCCTGGCAGGCCGTATGCGACCGCGGTTGGCGAGAGCAGCCGGTCGATTGCCGTCTCGTCGGCTTCGTTCCACACTCGTTCGAACCACTCGCGGACAATCGCTTCGGCTTCTGGAGTTGGCATACGATAATTATGCATTTTTGCCGAGAGCCCTCAAACCTTCACTTTGTAGCTCACCTCGGGCTCATCGCCCGGCCGGCAGGATAGGAGAGCGCGCCCGACGCCAGCGGAAATAGGCGCTTTGCGCGCTTGTCCTCGGAGTACTGCAGGGCGTCCATGAGGTAGGAGTGAATGAAATCGGAGAAAACGGGCACGATTGACGCCTGGGACAAATACGATTCTCCCGTGGCTAGGATGGAGTCATGATCCGCCAAATCGCCCCCGTCTTCTTTAGCACCGATATCCCCGCCACGCTCGCCTTCTACAAAGACAAGCTCGGGTTCGATTGCCTCGGCACGTGGCAGGATCCGCCGGTCTACGCCATCGTCGCGCGCAACGGCCATGAGATTCACTTTCGCCGCGCGGCGCCGCCCACCATCAACCCCGACAAATACAAGTCGGAACTCCTCGACGCCTATCTGTTCGTCGAAGACGCCGACGTTCTCCACGCCGGGTACGCCGCGAAAGGCCTCGAATTCACGCGCGCGCTCGGCGACACGCCCTGGAACTGCCGCGAGTTCGTCGTCAAAGACTGCGACGGCCGCCTGCTCGCGTTTGGCGCGGAGGTCAAAAATGCCTAGAAAGCTCGTCTACTACGTCGCCGTCACGGTTGACGGATTTATCGCGCACCGCGATGGGTCTTTTGAAGGTTTCCTCTTTCAAGGCGAACACATAACGGACCTGATTCGCGAGTTCCCCGAGACCTTCCCGGCTCATCTGCACCCGCTCTTCGGCGTTCCGGATGAAGTCCGCCGTTTCGACACGGTGCTCATGGGCCGCCACACCTACGAGGTTGGCCTTCGCGAAGGGTTCACGAATCCGTATAGACCGCTGCGGCAGTTGGTATTTTCCCGCACGATGGAGACAAGCCCCGATCCCGCGGATGCGCTTCACCGCGAGGATCCGGCCGACCTGGTGCGGCAACTCAAAACCGCCGAGGGCAAGGACATCTGGCTCTGCGGCGGATCGCAACTCGCGTCGGCGCTGATCGGCGAGATCGATGAGCTTATCTTGAAGATCAACCCGGTGTTGTTCGGCGCGGGCATTTCGTTGTTCGATGGCTCCATTGGTCCGCTCGATCTGACACTGGCCGATCGCAAGGAATACCCGAACGGCGTCGTCATCGCGCGCTATTTACGGACGCTCTGACTTTTCGATCTCGGCGAGGATCGCGCCAAGCAACCACAGCGCGACGGGCCACTTTCGCCGCATGTCCCTGCGAGCGGCTTCGCGCGCGACGGCGGCAAGCAGGAAGATCAGTTGCTACATACCGGGCGATTGTGGCGGAGACGAGGCATAGCCGATCCCCGATAATGGTAAATATGGCCGCCGACTACAAAGCACTCTATCGGCAAGCATTCGAGCGCTTCGGAACAATCGCGCTTTGGAGCAGCCGTCCCGTCGCCGATCCAACGCCCGAAGACGCGCTCGCGATCACGTGGAGCCTTCGCGTCGAAGGGGACCTGGCGGCGCGGCAATTGGCCGAAGATATCGAGGCTGCTTGCCGTGTCGCTCACTAGTCTTCAGTCCGACATCCTGCGCCTTCTGGCATCGCATAGAGACGCCGAGAGTTATGTTGCCGGAAGCACGCGCCTCAACCGGAGCGAGCCTCGCCTTTCAACCGACATCGACATTTTTCAGGATCGCGAAGCGCGCGTCGCGGAAGCCGCCGAAGCCGATGTCGCCGAGCTTATCGCCCACGGTTTCGAAGTGAAGTGGCTTCGCCGCGAGGCCACGTTCTATGCCGCCGCGGTCGATCGCAGCGGGCAGGCAACTCGTCTCGAGTGGGCCGTCGATAGCGATCTCCGCTTCTTCCCCGCCGTTCCCGACTCGACTTTTGGGTATGTCCTTCATCCCGTCGACCCCACGACGAACAAAGTCAGTGCCGCCTGCGGCCGCCGAGAGCCGCGCGATGTCGTCGACCTCCTGACGATTCACGCAAAGATATTGCCGCTCGGAGCCGCTATCTGGGCGACGGTTGGAAAGATCGTCGGCTTCACGCCCGAAGGAATCATCAACGAGATCCGGCGCGTTGCCCGCTACACGGCCGCGGATTTCGAACGCATTGCTTCAGAGCCTCCACTTGATCCGATCGATGTGATGTTCCGCTTTCGCGAAGCGCTCGCCGAAGCGGAAGAGTTCGTCGTGAGGATGCCCACCAGCAAAGCTGGGCTTGTCTTCATCGAGGATGGCCGCGCCGTACAACCCCACCCCGAACGCCTCCATCACTACACGACGCACGCGGGCCAGCGGCGAGGGCACTGGCCGACCAGTGCCGAGATCACCCGCGCCATGCTCGAGCGCCTGTCCTAAGCCCGGCGAGCGGCGAAGCGCTTCAGTACGGATGCGTCGCCCGAAACTCGCAGAGTAGTTGCCAGCGCGTCCGCGGTAAGACCGTTGCGCGCGACGACGGAGACCTCCAACTCCGTCGTCATTGCCGCGCCCACGCGCGGATCGATGATATGCGAGTACCGCTTGCCGTCGCGCTCGAAGAACTGCCGCGAGTCGCCGCTGGTCGATACCGCCGCATGCCGCAACGTCAACACTTTGCCTGCGGCCTCGACGCGCCAGCCCTTCTCCCCAGGCGGCGCTTCGCGACAGACGATGTCGCCGCTCGCAGCGATCAGTACGCTCGCAACGCCCGCCGCGCGCGCCGCCTCATCGGCCGCGAAGCCTTTGCCGATCGCCCCCAAATCCACGCGCATGCCTGGCTTGGCGAACCACGCTTTACCGTTTTCAACGTGCAAATCACGCCAGTTCACCAGCGCCTTGGCATCATCGGTGAATGCGCGCTTCTCGCGCCAAAGCCGCGTTAGCGGGCCCACGGTCACGTCGAATGCGCCTTGTGAGGCCTCACTCACTCGGCGGGCAAACCGCAGCACCGTTTCGAGTTCGCGGCTGATCGTGATGGGCGTTGTCGACAACCGCGAGACTTCGCTATCGGCGCGATAGTCCGATAGCAGTGCATCGATATAAGCGATGCGCGCGAACGCGCGCTCAAATGCCGCGCGGGCCTCGGCGGCGTTGCGGGCATAGAGCGTCACGCCCACCAGCGTGCCCATGTGCGGCTCCACCGCTTCGAATCTATTCGCGCTCCACACCGTTGTTCCAGTAGCGGAACATCTCGGCCGCGGTGGGCGTCTTCAACGGACGCACCAGCCGGAAGCCGAGAAACTGCGCATCGGTCAGATACCAGATCGATTTCGGCAGTTGCGGGTCCTGCATTTTCCACGACGGATCGGACGCCACACGCACGCCGCAACGCACACGCGACGCATCGTCGCTCCAGCCGCCGCCGCGCGCGACATGCGGATAGGGCTCCGTCGACGGCACGAAACCGCCCGCCGGCAGCGGCTTCGCATATGCCTTCGGATCGTATTGATCGAGCGTCCACTCGGCGACGTTGCCCAGCAGATCGTACATTCCAAACTTGTTCGGCTGCTTCTTGCCGACAAGTTGATACTTCTCATCGCCGAACCACGCGACGTCCTTGAGATTGGCCGTCTCGGTCTCGCCCGCCCGGCAAGCGTACTCCCATTCGGCCTCGGTTGGCAGCCGGTAGAAATGTCCGGTCTTCGCCGACAGCCACTGCGCGTACTTATTCGCGGCGTGCTGCGTCATCGAGATCGCGGGAAACCCGGTGATGCCCATACCGAAGCTCATCTCGACATACGGCTTGGTTGGCCGCGAGATCGCATCGACGTTCGAGTCGGCGCCC
>VFZQ01000299.1 GCA_016871135.1 Acidobacteriota bacterium
CGGCCTTCAATTCGGTCAGATTGAATCCGCCTTGCACCACCGCGCGCGCCACGTCGGCGCGAATGTTCTTGCCTTCCGAACTCTCGATTTCGAAGTACCCGCGGCCATTCTTATCTTCGCGGACGACGACCTTTTTCACGCCGTCAACCTTCTCCAGCTTTTCGCGGCACCCGGCCACATCACCTTCGATCTCAACGCCGATGCTTTCCGACCCGCGCATGCGGTTCGTCAGATTCTCGACGGTATCCGTCGCGACGAGCTTGCCCTTCGAGATGATGACCACGCGCTCGCACGTCTGCTCGACTTCAGGAAGTATGTGCGTCGAAAGAATGATCGTATGATCGCCCGCGAGGCCTCTGATCAACTGGCGTGTCTCAAGGATCTGCTTCGGATCCAACCCCGATGTCGGCTCGTCGAGAATCAGCACCTCAGGATTATGCAGCAGCGCCTGCGCCAATCCGACTCGCTGTTTGTATCCCTTCGACAGCTTAACGATCAGCTTTTGCAGCACATCGCCGACATTGGTCTTTTGTGCGACCTCATCGATCCGCTTGGCGAGATCCGCACCGCGTAAGCCCTTCAGCTTGCCCGCGAACTGCAAGTACTCGCCCACCTCCATCTCCGGGTACAGCGGCGGCGTCTCAGGCAGATAGCCGATGCGTTTCTTCACCTCCATCGGCTGTTCCAATACGTCGAACCCGGCCACGGACGCCTTGCCCTCCGACGGTGGCAAGAAGCAGGTCAACATTCGCATCGTCGTTGTTTTGCCCGCGCCGTTCGGCCCGAGAAACCCGACGATCTGCCCTTTCTCCACCTCAAAGGAGACGTTATCGACCGCCGTGAAGCGGGCGTAGCGCTTGCTTACACCTTCAACTTTGATCACGTTCCAACCTCTCGTTATAGAGCCATGATTTGATATCCGGCATCCACATAAATCGTGTTGCCGGTAACGCCGCGGCCCAGGTCGCTGCCAAGGAATACCGCCGTGTCGGCGACCTCGGCGGGCGTGCAGTTGCGCTTCATGGGCGAACGCGAAGCCACGACTTCGAGCATTTTACTAAAGTCCTTGATCCCTCGCGCGGCGGCCGTCTTAATCGCCCCGGCGCTGATCGCATTCACGCGGATATTCTTCGCGCCAAACTCCGCCGCCAGGTAGCGCACCGACGACTCGAGCGCGGCCTTCGCCACGCCCATCACGTTGTAGTTTTCCAGCACGCGCACCGCGCCCAGATAGGACAACGTCATGATCGCGCCACCCTCGGTCATCAGTGGAGCAACGGCCTTCGCCACTCCCACCAAAGACCATGCGCTCACCTCATGCGCCAGCTTAAAGCCCTCGCGCGACGTCTCCGAAAACGGCCGGCTCAAATCCTCGGCATTCGCGAACGCGATCGAGTGAACGACGATATCGATCTTCGGAAACTCGGGGCCAAGCGTTGCCGCCATCGCCGCCAGTTCCTCGTCCTTCGACACGTCGCATTGAAACACCTTAGCCGCGCCTAACTCCGCGCCGAGTTCTTCGACCGATCGCTTCAGCCGCTCGCCTTGATACGAAAGCAGCAACGTCGCGCCTTCGCGCCGAAACGCCTGCGCGATCGCGTAGGCAATAGACCACCTATTAGCGACGCCAAGCACCAGCGCCGTCTTACCTGCAAGTAGAGACATAAGCTCTCAGTTTACCGCTTCACCTTGACGGCCTTCCCGCCCTGCTCCTTCGATTTCTGCGCGGCGTCCATGAACGCGAACAGTTCCAGGGTCTCTTCCTCGCTCACCGGCGCAACGCCGGTCTGGAAGAATTTCACGATTTCGCGCAGCATCGGCGTGTAGTCGCTCTTGATGGTCCCCGTCGCCAGCGTCTTCTTCTCGGAGTGAACCAAGGCGCCGAAATCGCCGTACGGCCGCAACGCCAGCACGGTTCCAACTCGCCCGTCCTTCCACTTGCCGATCACAACGTCGTCGCCAGCCACCACGCGAGTCACCTCATCGCATCCCGTCCCCATCAGCGCGTACAGCATTTCCACCGGATGAATCGCATACCAGGAAAGATCAAGGTAGTGCGTGGGATCGCTCGGGCCCGGCCCCCACACCGCAACGCTCTTCGCATCGGCTGCCTTCACTTTGTCTAGCGCCTCCGCCCAGCGTAAGCTCGACGAACTGAACCACTTCACGTTCGCCGCCTTCGCTGCTTTGGCAATCGCCGCAGCATCGGCATAGGTCGACGCCAGCGGCTTGTCGATAAACATCGGCTTGCCACACTTGATTGCTTCCTTGGCCTGCTCCAAGTGCTTGCGGCCATCAACGGATTCGAGCAGAATCGCGTCGACCTTCCCGCACAACGCCGCAATCGTCGGAACAATTTCGACCTTGTACTTTGCCGCCAGATCCTTCGCGTATCCCTCGACGCGGTCGCGGCTCGATGCCAAGTCGGGGCTGCCGCCCTTATACGCCGCGACGATCTTCGCCCCCGGCACCGTGCTCGCCGGGTCGTTCAGCACTTTCGAGAACGCGATCACATGCGACGTATCGGTTCCGATGATCCCCACGCGGAGATCGGCGGCCATGGCGAAGATGGCGGAGAATAGAAACAGTGCGAGTCTCATCACGGGAATTGTATCGCGCGTGAACCTCGATACGCCGCTGGTCTACGTCAAAGGGGTCGGGCCGTTCCGGGCGGAAATGCTCGAAGCCAAAGGTGTGTCGACCGTTAACGACCTGCTCCACTACCCGCCGTTCCGCTACGAAGACCGCACGAATCTGAAGGCGATCGGGCGCCTGGCGCCCGGTGAAATGGCCACCGTCATCGTCGATGTCCGCGAAGCGCGCTTGCCGAAAATGGGCCGAAAAAACCTCGGCATGTTCGAAGCCGTGTTCGGCGACGCCTCCGGCAGAACGCTCACCGGCAAGTGGTTTCACGGCGCTTATCTCGCCAATGTGTTGGTCGAAGGCCAACGCGTCGCCCTCTACGGCAAGGTCGAGTTCGATACCTATAAGGGCGACTTGATGATGATGCACCCCGAGTTCGAAATCCTCTCCGCCGACGACGAAGAGGGCGATTCGTCCTTACACACCGGCCGCATGGTTCCGATCTACGAAGCCGCCGGAAAGGTCACCGCCAAACAGCTGCGCGTCATCGTGCATCGAGTCTTAGCCTCGATCGCGCCGCTCGACGACTTCCTGCCCGCCACGCTACGCGAACAGCTGAAGATGCCCACGCGCTGGGACGCGATCCGCGCCCTTCACGCGCCTCCCGAAGACAGCGATATCCGTTTGCTAAACGCCTTTCGCTCGCCCGCGCACATCCGCATGATCTTCGAAGAGTTCTTCTGGCTCGAATGCGGTCTCGCGCTCAAGCGCAATAAAGCGCGGACAGTCGAAGGTGTTCGTTTCGATCTTAACGACCGTGTGCGCGAGAAGATCAAGGCAATGCTTCCGTTCAAGCCGACCGGCGCGCAGAAGCGAGTGCTCGGGGAGATCGCCCGCGACATGGCCGAACCACACCCCATGAACCGTTTAGTGCAGGGCGACGTCGGCAGCGGCAAGACGCTCGTCGCTGCCGAGGCCGCCATCGTCGCAATTGAAAACGGCTATCAAGTGGCGGTGCTCGCGCCGACCGAAATCCTCGTCGCGCAGCACTTCGCTTACTTCAAGAACCTGTTTCACAAACTCGGATACGTCGTCGCCATCCTTGCCGGATCATTCAAGCCCAAGGAGAAAGAAAAAATCCGCATGCTCATCGAGCAAGGCCTCGCGCATGTTGTCGTCGGCACGCACGCGCTGCTCGAAGAAGAGGTGAAGTTCAAGAAACTCGGCCTCGCAATCGTCGACGAGCAACATCGCTTCGGCGTCATGCAGCGCCTGAAACTGATGGAGAAAGGTGCGGTCAAGCCCGACGTTTTGGTGATGACCGCCACGCCGATCCCGCGCACGCTTGCACTCACCATCTACGGCGATCTCGACACTTCCGTCATCGACGAGCTTCCGCCCGGCCGACGCCCCATCGTGACAAAACACGTCATGTCGAGCCGGGTCGAAGAAGTGTGGAGCTTCGTCGCTCGCGAAGTCGCCAACGGCCGTCAGGCCTACGTCGTCTATCCGGTCATCGAAGAGTCGGAGACGACCGCGCTCAAAGCCGCCGAGAAAATGTTCCTCGAACTCCGCGACACCATCTTCCCGAAACTGCGCATCGGCCTGCTGCACGGCAAACTGGCGCAATCGGACAAGGAAGCCGTAATGGCCGAGTTCAAAGCCGGCCGAATCGATGTGCTCGTATCGACGACCGTAATCGAAGTCGGCGTCGATGTGCCCAACGCCACCGTCATGGTCATCGAGCAAGCCGAGCGTTTCGGTCTCGCGCAGTTGCATCAGTTGCGTGGCCGCGTCGGACGCGGCGGCAATCAGAGTTATTGCATATTGGTGACGGAGAAGTTGGGCGAAACCGCCCGCGACCGCATCCGCACAATGACCGAATCGAACGACGGCTTCCACATCGCCGAGATGGATCTTCGCCTACGCGGCCCCGGAGAATTCTTCGGCACCAAGCAGAGCGGCCTTCCGACGCTCCGCTTCGCCAACATCATTCGCGACAGCGAGTTGCTCGAAGTCGCCCGCAACGAAGCGCACGCCTTCATTGCGAACCCGCCGAGCGAAGATATCTTTCGCCGCGCCGTACACTACATCCGCGAAAACTGGCAGCGCCGCTACGGCCTGGTGCAGGTGGGCTGATGCGCATCATCGCAGGAGAATTCCGCAGCAGCCGCATCGAATCCGTTCCCGGCATGGACGTGCGCCCCACGCCCGACCGCCTTCGCGAATCCCTCTTTAGCATCCTGATGCCGAAGATCGAGGGCGCCCACTTCGTCGACGCCTACGCTGGCTGCGGCTCCGTCGGACTTGAAGCCATTTCAAGAGGCGCCCGCCGCGCGACGTTCCTCGAGAAATCGCACACGGCCATCGAGGTGCTGCGCCGCAACATCGCCTCGCTGAAAGCCCATGACCGCGCCGTCGTCCTGCGAGGCAAGGCTGCGCAGACGCTTGAGGGCATCGAAGCCGACATCATTTTTCTCGACCCCCCCTACACCAACCCTGACGAATACGCCGCGTCACTCATACACGCAAACGCGCCGCTCGTCATCGCGCAGCATTCGTCGAAACTCGCGCTCGCCGACGCCTACGGCAAGCTCACGCGCTTCCGAATCGTCAAGCAAGGCGACAATTCGCTCAGCTTTTACTCATAACGCAGCGCTCGAATCGGATCCACGCGAGACGCCCGCCGCGCCGGAATCAAGCTTGCCGCAATCGCCGTCGTCAACAACAGCGCGGCCGAACCCACATACACCCCGATGTTGTTTGGCTCGATTCCATACAACACCGCCTTCGCAAATCCGCCCAGCGCCACCGCCGCTGGCACACCAATCCCCACGCCAATCAGAGTCAGCACACACGCCTCGCGCAAAACCATCTGCAGCACATCGGCCTTCTGCGCGCCCAACGCCATGCGAATGCCGATCTCCCGCGTTCGCCGCGACACGTGAAACGCCATTACGCCGTATAGCCCGATCGCCGCCATAAACGTCGCGATAAACCCAAACGCCGCGCACAAGGTCGACACCACGCGCTCCAGCGTAAGCGAAATCTCGATCTGCTGCTGCATCGTTCGGAAGGAATCGAGCGGCAGCGCGGGATCGATCCGCCGCACGATTGCGCGTACATTCGGCGCAACCGCGTCCATCGGCGCCGCCGTCCGGATATAGAAGGTGCGCCCGCTCGGATACTCCGCTTGCGCGGACGGCACATAAATCTGCCGCATCGACTTGTCGTCCCGCAGCCCCAAATGCCGCGTCTCCTTCACGACGCCGACAACCGTAATATTCGGCGCCGTATTGTGCCGCGAGAATCCGATTTTCGATCCAATCGCCTCGCGGTCTTTGAAGTACGTCTTCGCGAACGTCTCGCTGACGACTGCCACCAGCGGCGCGCCGTCGCGGTCGGCCGCCGTGAAATCGCGCCCGCGCAGCAACGGAACACCCATCGTTTGAAAGAACTCCGGTCCGACGTCGTTGGTCATCGGATTCATGTCTTCTTCCGGCCCCGGCTGATAGCCCTCGACCTTGATCGTCGACTGGCTCTGACTATCGGACAGCAGCGGTTCGGCGGCCATGGACACACCCGTTACACGCGGCAGCGCCAGCAACTCTTCGCGTAGCCGTTCGATCGTCTCGTTCGCGCGCATCCGACTGTATCCGTTTAACACCGGATTCACCTGAAACGTAATCAGATTCTCCGTCTGAAAGCCCGGATGAACGTGCCGCAAGTTGTCGAGCGTCGTCAAGAAAAGCACAGCGGCTGCGAGCAATAACAGAGAGGTCGCCACCTGCGCCACGATGAGGCTCTTCCGGATCCACGCCGCCGCCGCTCCCGCCGATACCGTTCCCGATTCGTCCTTCAACGCCGGCGCCACATCCGGTTTCGACGCCGCTATCGCCGGAGCAATACCGAACAGCAACCCCGCGCCAAGCGACAGAAGCGCCGTGAACAGCAAAATCCTTCCATCCGGGTCCGCCGAAATCGGAATCGTCCGCGTGCCGCCCGTATTTGCAAATGCCAACAACGCATCGCCCGCCCAACTCGCCGCAAGTAACCCCAGCGCGCCACCACCCACCGCGAGCAACACGCTCTCTGCCAGTACCAGCCGAATCAACTGCACGCGGCTCGCCCCCAGCGCCAGTCGCACCGCGATCTCCTTGCGCCGCCCGGTGGCCCGCGCCAGCAGCAGATTCGCA
>VFZQ01000300.1 GCA_016871135.1 Acidobacteriota bacterium
CCGCCTGGGCGTTGACCTTTCGCGGCGTGTGCGTGAGGATAAACCGTCGCTGCTTCACGTGCAGTACACCGCGCCGCTGTTCTGCCCCGCGCCCGTGGTGGTGAGCATTCACGACGTGAGCTACCTGGAGCACCCGGAGTTTTTCACGCGCTCGCGGCGCATGCAGTTGCAGTTCACTGTCGAACGGACAGTCCGGCGTGCGGCGAAAATCCTCACGCTGAGCGAGTTTTCGCGCAACGGGATCGCAAAGGCGTATGGACTCGACCCGTCGAAAATCGCGGTCGTGCCGGCGGCTTGCTCGGATATTTTCAAACCGGTCTCCCGCGCAAAAGCGAAGGCGTTTATCGAAGGCCGCTTTCAGATCGAGCAGCCTTTCGTTCTGTTCGTCGGCGACTTGCAGCCTCGCAAGAATCCGCCTGGACTCATTCGCGCGTTCGAATCGCTGGTGGCCAATTGTCCGGAACTGCCGCATCATTTGGTGATGGTCGGCAAGGACACGTGGTATTCGCCGCGCGTGCATCAAGCGGCGGAAAATTCGCCGTTCGGCAACCGCATCCACTTCACCGGTTGGGTCGACGATTCCGAACTGCTGCAACTTTACAACGCCTGCGATATTTTTACGTTTCCGTCCTTCTACGAAGGATTCGGAATTCCGATTCTCGAAGCGATGGCATGCGGGCGTGCGGTGGCGTGTGCGCAGACCTCGGCGATGCCGGAAGTCGCCGGGAAATCGGCGGTACTGTTCGATCCGCATTCGACCGACGGAATGATGGCGGCAATGCGCGACCTGCTGCGCAACGCGGAAATGCGCGCGCGCATGGAGCGCGCCGGTCTGCAAAACGCATCGCGATTCACCTGGCGAGGCACCGCCCAGAAGACACTCGACGTCTATCACGAAGTTGCTGGATCGCGGAATAGAGCGGGCCAACGCACCGCCGCCGCGGAGCGGCGATAGATGATCCGCGCTGCCGCGTTCGTCTTGTCAGCGTGCGCCTTTGCAGCCGGCATGCGCGAGGAACAACTTCGCTACCAGGTCAATTGGCCAAGTGGACTTGGGCTGGGCGAAGCGCAATTGCGCGCGGCACGGGACGGGTCGGAATGGAAGCTCGAGTTTCAAATCGAAGCGTCGGTGCCGGGGTTCAAGGTGTTCGATCAGTACCGATCGAGGGCGAACGAGAAGTTGTGCGCGGCCGAGTTTGAGAAAGAGTTCGAACACGGCGCGCGCAAGGGGAAGGAAAAGACCACGTTTGAAGGCGGCGTGGCGAAACGCGTTACCGCCAATGGCGGCGGCAAGAGCGAATTCCCGGTTGGCGATTGTGCGCGCGACGCCGTGTCGTTTCTGTTCTTCGTGCGCGACGAAGTGGCGCGTGGGCGCCTGCCGGCGGCACAGAAGATGTACTTCGGCGCGGCCTACGATGTGCGCGTGCAATTCGTCGGCGCCGAACGGGTCAAGGTGTCGGAAGAGATGATGGAAGCCGACCGCTTGAAAGTCACGGTCGCCGGAAGTGCGTCAAAATTGGAGTTCGACCTCTTCCTCGCCCGGGACGAGGTGAGGACGCCGGTGTTGGTTCGCGTTCCGTTTGCGATGGGCAATTTTTCGATGGAGTGGATGCGCTGAAGATCGCCCTATTTTCCCCCATGCCGCCTGCCAAAAGCGGCATCGCCGACTATTCGGCCGTGCTTGTCGACCACTTGCGCGCGCACGGGAGTGTCGACGTTTTCGAAAAGGCCGCGTCCCACTTCGACGGCTCTCGTTATGACGCCGTGATCTATCAAATCGGCAACAACGGCCATCACGATTACGTCTACGAGGAAGCGCTGCGAACACCGGGAATTGTCGTGATGCACGAGTCGAATCTGCATCATCTGATCACGGATCTGACGATCCGGCGCAAGGACTGGGACGCGTACGTGGAAGCCTGCGCGTACGAGAGCGGGGAAGCGGCGCGCGCGTTCGCCGAGCGTGTGCGGCGTTTGGAAGTCGGCCCCGACTACGACGGCGTGCCGATGTTGCGCAAAGTTCTGGAGAAGGCGTCGGCCGTGGTTGTACACAGCAAGGCTGTCGAAAGCGACGTGCGCCGCGCGGGCTTCACCGGACCGGTCGCGCGGATTCCGCACGGCGCGTGGCTGCCCGATGGCGATCGCAACGGCTATCGCGACAAACTGGGACTCGACGAACAGGTCCCGCTCATCGGCGTGTTTGGATTCTTGAAGCCGTACAAGCGCGTGGCCGAAAGCCTGCGCGCGATGCGGCGTCTGGTGCGCGTGCGGCCGGACGTGAAGATGATTTTGTGCGGCGAGCCGCATCCCGAGTTTCCGGTCGCGGGATTGATCCGCGGCCTCGGCCTCGAAGAAAATGTGCGCATGCTCGGATTTGTCGAGATCGAGGAGTTCGCCGGCTACATTTCGGCCTGCGACATCATTCTGAATTTGCGATTTCCGACAGTGGGCGAAAGTTCGGGAACGTTGCTGCGTTCGCTCGGATTGGGCAAGGCCGTGGTCGTCAGCAACGTCGGCAGCTTCGCGGAGTTTCCGGACGAGATCTGTTTGAAGACGCCCGTCGATGCGAGCGAAGAAGACACGCTATACGAGTACTTGAACCTGCTGGTCTCGCGTCCCGCGGTGGCGCGGGCGATGGGCGCGCGAGCGCGCGAGTGGGTCGCGAGCGAGTGCAACTGGGACCGCGTGGCGAGGATGTATTTGGAGTTCGCGCGCGCGCCGCGACAGTGGACCAATCGCGAGCCGCGGCCAATTGAGATACGCGAAGAGACCATCGAAGAGTCGATCGAAGCGCCGCCCGCGCCCGAAGCCCCGGCGCAAGTCGCACCCGACTATATCCGAAGCTGGGCGGCGCGCGATAACGAAAGCGTGTCCTACGCCGAGACGCACATCACGCGCTTGGAGCGCACATTGAATATCACGCCGATGGGCGCGCACGAAGACCGCGTTCTGGAAATGGGCGCGTACATGCAGATGACGCCGGTGCTCCGCGGGCGGCTCGGTTACGGCGAGGTGCGCGGGTGTTATTACGGCCCGGCGGGGCAGGTCGATCATCGCGAAGTAACGTCGGCCGGCGGTGAAGTCTTTCGCTGCGATGTCGATCTCTTCGACGCCGAGCGCGATCGCTTCCCGTATGCCGATGGATCGTTCGCCACGGTGCTCTGCTGTGAGTTGCTGGAGCATCTGCCGACCGACCCGATGTTCATGATGAGCGAGATCAACCGCATTCTGCGCGATGGCGGGCATCTGGTAGTTACAACGCCCAACGCCGCTTCGATCCGCGCTCTGCGCGCAATCCTCGAGGGCTATCATCCTGGGTTTTTCCCGGCTTACATCAAACCGGCGAAGCCCTGCGAAGACGTCGAAGCGAGGCACGCGCGCGAGTACACGCCGCGCGAAGTGCACAATCTGCTCATCGACAGCGGCTTCGAAGTCGCACGTTTGGAGACCGGCGAATTTCTCGACAAACCGCGCCCGGAAGACCGTTGGGTACTGCGGATGCTCGACCAATTCCAGTTGCCGAAACATCTGCGCGGCGATGGAATCTACGCCGTCGGCAAAAAGACGGGGCCGCTCAAGAAGCGCTACCCGGCGTGGTTGTACGAAGGCGGAGAATAAAGGGGTGCGCGTTGCGTTGCAACCTTCGAACGGTGAGGCCGCGGGCTGGCAATTGCTGGACCGGCGCACCGGCGCGCTGATCGAACAAGGGGAGTGGGTGATGGAGGCGCGTGACAGCGAAGTCGCCGTGCCCGCCGAAGACGGCCGTTATCGCGTGCTCGTTTCGACGGTGGATGCCGAGCGCGGCTGGGCCTATGAGCGCGGCGCGTCGATGCGCGTGATCGACGTCGCCGTCGACGGCGGCGTGGAACGCGTCGAGCGCGATCGCGAGACCACGTTGCGATCGTTGCGGCTGGAAAGACTGATTCCGCGAGCGCTGCAGTTCTTGTCTGAGCCGTGGAAAGCAATGTGGTCGAATCGCTCACTCATCTTCACGATGGTGCGGCGAGATATGGAGACGCGCTACCGAGGCTCGATGGGCGACCGTTTCTGGTCCATCGCGCAGCCGCTGCTGCTGATGTTGACCTACTGGTTTGTGTTCAGCACAGTCCTGCAGAGCCGGTTACAGGGCGAGGGCGAATCGAAGTGGTTTCTGCTTTACTTCCTTTGTGGAATGCTGCCGTGGCTGGCGTTTAGCGAATCGGTTGGCCGCGCGCCGAACGCGATTTTGGAGAACCGCAATCTGGTGAAGAAGCTCGTGTTTCCGGTCGAGATTTTGCCCGTGAATCTGGTTGCCGCTGGGATGGTGACATTTTGGTTCGCGTTTGTAGTATTCCTCTTCTTCGAGATGGTGATTCACGAGGCGATCTCTCCGGTGGTCTACTGGATTCCAGTCCTGCTCATTCCGCAACTGCTGATGACCGCAGGTATCTGTTGGGCCTGGGCGGCGATCGGCGTGTACTTGCGCGACCTCGGACAGATGAACGGTTTTCTGTTGACGCTGGTGTTCTTCCTGACGCCGATCTGTTATCCGCACGATACGATCCCTCCGCACATCTTCCGCATTCTGCAGAAGAATCCGATGTACAAAATCGTCGGCCAGTACCGCCAGTTGTTTCTCGGCTGGGAGAACCCGGATTGGGTGGCGTGGACGCAGGTGCTTGTCTTCGGCGTAATCGTGTTCTACGGAGGCTACGCGATTTTTCGTAAAATGCGGCAAGGCTTCGCCGACGCACTATGACACGCTGGACATATTGGTTTCACCTTGCCGCGCTTGCGGCGACAACGTTCGCCTTTTGGCGGATGCGAGGCGCCGATTGGGGCAAGATGGGAGAGTTCCATAAACAAGGCACGGCGGAGGGGGTTGCCGCTTGGATGGAGACGCACAAACCCTTGCTGTCCGATTTGGACGAATGGCTGCGCGCGGATATGTATTTCCTGTTCTGTTATCCGCTGCTATTCGTTTCGATGGCGGCGTTGGCGGGCGACGCGCCGTCAGTTGCACTCGCCGCGATAGCGGCGGTGGGGGCCGGCATCGCCGATTACATCGAGACATCGAAAGGCCGCTCCATACTGAGAGGCGGCGGCGCGGATCAGGCGGCGGCGATGGCAAAGGCCTCGATTTGGAAATGGCGGCTGTTCGGCTTCGCGGCGCTGCTGACGGCTCGCACGCTTTACGGTAGCGCCGGCTTTGAAGGGCATCGCGCGATCGCGCACGCCCTCGCGTTCTGCTTTCTGCTTGTGAGTTTCATGGCAAGCGGCTCGAAGCCGATGGTCGCCGCACTGAGCTGCTTCGCCGCGGCTGTGACATTGGCGGTCGCGCGTTGATCGAGCGTTCGTATTTGGACGACTCAAGGCGATCATGGAGCGGCACGGCGCTCTTCGCGCTTGCCATCGGCGCTCTCGGCGCGGGTGGCTATGTGTGGTGGAAATCGGTGGCGCCTCGCGTTGACGTTGCGGGCGGCTTCCCGCGCGCGCTCACCCGCAACACACCGCTCAAGGTGCAGTGGTCGACTGCGTACGGAGCGCGCATGGTCGCGGTGCGTGTGGAGCAGGAAGGCACGTCGACGACGGTGTTGGAACGTCACGCGGAGCCGAACCGGTTCCTGTTCTGGCGGGAGTCCGGGCGGAACGAAGAAGCCGCGTTGACGATCGGCCGGAAAGAGATTCCGTCGCTGCGGTCCGGCAAGGCTACGATTGTCGTCGAGGTGCAATCGAACGACTGGCGCGCGCAAACGGCGCGAATCAGCAAGGAGATCCCGGTGGTGCTCGAGCGGCCCACGGTGACAGCGGGAAGCGAGCCGGTGTTTGTGCGACGCGGCGGCACGGGGATCGTGGCCTTCAGCGTCGGCGGCGGCTGGAGCGAGGCGGGCGTACGGGTCGGGCCCTATCACTTTCCGAGCTATCCGATGAAGGGCAGCGCGAATCGGCGCGTGTGCCTTTTCGCGGTACCGCCCGATGTCGACGGAAAGGCCGATCCGGTGCTCTACGCGCGCAACGCAGCGGGCGAAGAAGCCGAATCGCCATTCCCCCATAGGGTGACGCCGGGCCAGTTTCGCGAGCGCACGCTTGAGATGGGCGATCGTTTCCTGGAAAAGGTCCTCGGCGAGTTGGATGCGGGACGCGATGGCGATGTCAGCGAAAGGTTTCTGCGAGTCAACGCCAAGATGCGGCGCGCCAACGATGCGACTCTCGCCGGGCTGGCCGTAAAGAGCGAGCCGCGGCGGCTTTGGAACGGGGCGTTTCAGCTTCTGCCGAGGGGAAAGGCCGAAGCTCGTTACGGCGACCGCCGCACCTATCGGATCAACCGGAAACCGGTGAGCGCGGAATGGCATCTGGGCATCGACATGGCGTCGGTGAAGAACGCGCCGGTGCCCGCCGGCAATAGTGGCAAGGTGATTTTCGCCGGGAAGCTTGGTATTTACGGCAACGTGGTTGTGATCGATCACGGGTTAAGCGTGCAGTCGGTCTATGCGCATCTGAGTGCGATCGAAGTGAAAGTCGGCGATGGCGTGGAGCGCGGTCAAACGATCGGGAAATCCGGCATGACGGGTATGGCGGGCGGCGACCATCTGCATATGGGCATGATGGTCGCCGGTGTGTTCACCGATCCCGTCGAGTGGTCGTTTGCGAGTTGGATGGAAAAGACGCTGATGCCATTGGCGGGGGCCCTGGAGTAGTACAGCCACGCTTCGGGCGCCGTGCCCGGAACCGCGTCTCAAGCACACCAAGTACTAGGGCGGT
>VFZQ01000301.1 GCA_016871135.1 Acidobacteriota bacterium
AATGTTCAGATAACGCTCTTTCTCCTCCGGGCTCGACACGGAAGCCAGCCGTTCGAAGTAAGCGCGCGTTGTATCGTTCAGCCGCATCGGCGGCTGCCACGCGGCAACCTTCGCCACCGCATTCGCCATGTGCACGACGGCATTCGAACGCAGCGGCACCGAGCCATGCCCGGCAACGCCCGTCGCCACCAGCCGCACGCTGCGCGGCAACTTCTCGGTCGTCTGAACGGACACCGACCGCACCCGCCCGCCCATTCGATTCACGCCGCCGCCTTCGGCCAGGCAGTACTCGGCGTCGATCTCCTTGAAGTGTTCACTCACTAGAAACGCAATGCCCACCGACGTCGCGCCCTCTTCGCCAGCCTCGGCGAGAAAGATCACATCGCGGTCGAGCTTCAAATTCAGCCGCTTCACAAGAAGGATCGACATCAACGCCGCCGTTAGATTGTCTTTGTCGTCGACCGTCCCGCGTCCATAAATGTAGCCGCCCTCGCGGTGTGCCGAAAACGGACCGTGCGTCCATTTCTTCGCATCGATGTTGACCGTATCGGTATGGCCAACGATCAACAGGGGCTTCTTCGAGCCGTTGCCTTTGATGCGCGCAACGAGGTTCGGCCGTTTGATCGATTCGTTCGCGAAATTCGGCCGCATGAAGATTTTCGTCTCGATGCCTTCTTTGTCCAGCACCGACTTCAAGTAGTTGACGACGGGCTCTTCGCTTCCGCCGGGATCGGTCGAATCGATCTGCACCAGAGCCGTGAAATGCTTCAGCGTCTCCTTGTCGATCGCGGCCCAATCCTGAGCGCCCATGGCAGCGGCCAGCACAAAGATGAATCTCTTCATGGATGACAGGGTATCAGGTGTTCGATAAAATGCGGCTGATGCGCATACTCATGACCTTCCTCGCCGCCGCCGCGCTTTACGCGCAGGCGCCGGCCGAGATCAAGCTCCGCCCCGATCTCCCCGCCGGCGAGGAACTGTACTCGCCCGAAGCCAACAACGTTCATGCAAAACACCCGGACGAAAAGTGGGTGCGCAAAGTAAAGAGCCCAACGCTCGAAGTCTACCCGGTCAAGAATCCGAACGGCACGGCCGTAATCATCGCGCCCGGCGGCGGATTCACGATCCTCGCCATTGAGCACGAGGGCCGCGATGTCGCCAAGTGGATGAACCAGCGCGGCGTCACGGCGTTCGTGTTGCGCTACCGCGTTGGCCTCGAATCGGGCACGCTTCAACCGATGGACCGCGCCGCCAGCATGAAGGCTGGGATCGAGGACGGGCTGCTCGCGATCAAGACTGTCCGCGAGCGCGCCGCCGAATGGAAAATAGACCCCAAGAAAATCGGCATCATGGGTTTCTCCGCGGGAGGCTACGTCACCATCGGCGCGGCCACGCAGTACGAAGCCGCCAGCCGCCCCGACTTCGCCATGCCGATTTACGCCGTTGCGCCCGCCTACAAAGTCCCCGCCGACGCGCCGCCCGTCTTCACCGCCGTCGCGTTCGACGACAACGAACGCATGACCTCCACCGCAACCGCGCTCGCTGATAACTGGAAGAAGGCCAAGCTGCCGGCCGAACTGCATATCTTCGCCGACGGCGGCCACGGCTTCGGCATGAACCGCAAGGGCAAAGCGTGCGACGCCTGGACCGGAATGATGGAAGCGTGGATGATTCGCCGGGGCCTCCTGCCACAATGAAACTCGTCCAGATCTTCGGCGTCAAGAACAGCTCCGCCGCCCGCGCCGCCGAGCGGTTTTTTAAAGAACGCGGCGTGCCGATTCAATACGTCGACCTCAAACAAAAGGCTCTCGCGCCGGGCGAGATCAAGCGCTTCATCGACAAGTACAAGCTCTCCAGCATGTTCGACGTGGAGAGCAAAGAGTACGAAGCCTCGGGACTCAAGTACATGCGCATGAGCGAATCCGATCTCCTCGCCAAAATCGAAAAGGAGCCAAAGTTGCTGAAGCTCCCACTGGTGCGCCACGCCAATCTCGTTTCCATCGGACACGACGAAGAGTCGTGGAAAGCGATGGCCGCCGCGTTAAAGGAAGCGGCGCGGAAGTAGCCTCCCGCGCCGCTCCTCCTCGGCTAGCGCACCGGAACGATCACCGAGTTCGACACCGTGTCGCCCGTGCGCAGGACGACCGGCTGCATGCCCGCACCAGTGCCCGCCGGCACGCGCACTCGCGCGCGATACAATCCGGGCAGCCCAGGCATTGCGGTAACTTCAATCACATCGGCGCCGCGGCCCGCGAGCGTCGCCGTTACCGAGCCGGCTCGCCGCGCCACATCGCCATCTACTATCCGGCCCGTCGATAGCGCGGGAGAAGTCTGACCAAAACCCGTGCCGTACAAGTCGACGACCTCGCCCGCGCCCGCTGCGGCGGGCCGAATGTCAAAGAGCGTCGGCGCCACCGCTTCAATGCGAACATCCAAACTCGTCGCTTCCGACCCGTTATGCACGGCTACCGTCGCGCGGCCCGTCGGTGTTTCAAACGGCACCTGGACATTGACTTGATCCGGCGAAACGTAGAACAGCGGAGCCCGCCGTCCAGCGATCTCGACAACCACGCCATTCAGCGATGTCGGCAAATCGCGCCCTTGCCATGACACTAACGATCCCGCCAACCGCCCCAGCTTCGACCCGCGGATCGTAATCAACGAACCAGGTGCGAAGGATCCGCGCGCTTCCAACGTGGCCGCAACGATAGACTGCATCGACGGCGCGCCCGCCGCCGCACCGTACAACCCGCGCGCAACACCGCTCGGCAACTGAAACTCCAACGCCGTCAGATCCGGATAACTCAGGATCCGATCCAGCACGCCCAACCCGTATTCGTTATCCGGCGTGAAGCCGACGCCGTTCAAACCAAACCGCCCTGGAGGGGAATCGAGGCCTGACCGCGCGATCTGAAGCAGCGGCGTGCCACCCGCTTCGGCGATCCGAACGCCCTGCGCGGCCGCTCGCGCCGCATTGGTCTGCAAGTCGGAAATCATGTAGTAGACCCCCGAATCCGGCGCGCCGCTTTCACCGCGCGTGAAGTCGATCTCGACAAACGACTGAATGTCACTGCTTCGTAGATAACGGATTGACCGCTCCATCGTCCGCACGCGGCCGCGCTCAACCACCTCACCGTTCGACGCCAACCGCACTTCATACGCCGCCGGATTCGCCAACAGTGCCGTCAACGCCGTGCGCTGCGACGCATTCATGCCGCGCATCACCCCGCCCGGGTATCCGCCGACCGACGCATCGGCATCCGTCGGGCTCCCGAGATCGATTTCAACTCGATCCGCCGACGCGATCTGTGTGCGCCACGGATAAACGCCGCGTACGGCCGCCAACCCTCGACCGGCAGCGCCGCGAACCTGACTGATCTGTGACTGTACCATCGCCGATTCCACGGCGCCATTTGCATCGCGTGTCACCGACGCCAGCAGCATCTCGTATCCGCCTGCCATCGTCGCGGCGACGTAGTTGAGCTCGGCCTTTTTCAACTGACATCGAAACGCGCCTTGCGGTCTGTCCTGCGTCAACATCGTGACGGAAACCGCCGCCGGGTTCTTCAGGATCGCGTCGATAACCACGAGCGGTGCGCCGGTCACGCCTCCTCCACCCGCCGTCGCTCCTTCGCCGTCTCGAATCGGCGTGCTGGGCGCCATCCCGGGACGGTAAACCGCCTCCCCTGAACGAAACTCGAGTCCAGTCACATTAATAGCGCGCGGCGAGGTCACCCACGTGAACACGCCGGCCAGCGCCGCCCGCAGCGCGCCATTGTTTTCGGTCGACGCCGCCATCTGAAAATAAATGGTCGCCGAACCCTCGGCAGGGTCGTCCCCCGTCGCCAGGCACTGCGCTTCAATCGAAGCCTGGGCGTGCAACATCCCCGCACCAAGCAAACTAAACAACATAACTTTTCGCATTTCTGAAAATCCTCTTTCCGGTGAATTCCAACGAAGCCAGAATTCACCGAAAGCACCCCGCAAACCTAGTTAGACACCGCTTGTCACGCTGCTAACGTGTTGAAAACGCGATAATATGATCGATTCCCCGATGGCCTCTGCCGATCCGAAGTCCGTCTCGTTACAGCTTGAGAAAATTCTCGCAAGCGAGGGATTCGTTCGCGCCGACCGCCTCAGCCGTCTCCTCAAATTCACCGTTGAGCAAGCCATAGCCGGCCACGCGGACTCCCTCAAAGAGTTCACCCTCGGCGTCGAGGTTTTCGACAAAGACAGCTCCTTCGATCCCCGCATCGACACCGTTGTTCGCGTCCAGGCGCGCCGCCTCCGCCAAGCGCTGACCGAATACTACGCCGGTCCGGGCAAAGCGGACGCCGTCATCATCGAATACCCCAAGGGCTCCTACGCTCCGGCATTCACTGTGCGCCCGGAGGAACCCGCTTCCACGCCGCCTCGCACCGACCGCCGCTGGTTGCTCGTGGGACTCGGTTCGGGCGCGGCGATAGCGGGCGCCTATTGGGTTCTCAAGCCGCCCGGCGCCAGAGCGCACCGCCCCAGCCTGGCCGTCCTTCCATTCCGCCTTCTAAACGCCACAAAGGAATTCGAGTATCTCGGTGTCGGCATGGCCGACGCGCTCATTACGCGCCTCACCAACCAGCAACAAATCCACATTCGCCCCACCAGTTCGGTACTCGGTCATGCCAACGCCGATCCCCGCAAAGCCGGCGATGCACTCAAAGTCGATTTTGTTCTCGACGGCAGTTTGCGCACCGCGGGTGATCGCGTCCGCCTGAGTGTGCAACTTATCAAGATCTCCGACGGCGCTCCCATTTGGGGATCCGCGTTCGACGAAAACGTCAACGATATCTTCCGCGTCGAAGATTCGCTCTCTCGGCAAGTCGCCGACGCGCTCGCGGTACAGTTCACGGGCGCCGAACGCGCGCGCGTCAACCGCAAACTCTCCAACGACGCCGAAGCGCATCGTCTTTATTTGCAAGGACGCTACGCCTACACGCGCTACACCGGTCCAAGCGGCCGGACCGCGCTCGACAACTTCCGCGCCGCCGTGCGTCGCGATCCAAAGCTCGCACACGCCTGGGCCTCGATTGCCGAGGTAATTCTGAACTTCTCCGTCTACGATTGGGACACCTCTCTGCTCCCGGAAGCCCGCCGCGCCGCCGAACGCGCCGTCGCGCTCGATCCCGAACTCGCCGAAGGCCACGTGAGTCTTGCCATCGCCAAGTGGTACTTCGATTGGGATTGGCCCGGCGCCGAGGCGCAATTCAAGACAGCAATTACAATGCAACCCGGCTTCGCACCCGCGCGCGATTGGTACGGCCAGTTCCTCGTGCAGACGGGCCGCCTCGGCGAAGCGCGCGCTGAACTCACGCATTCGATCGAACTCGACCCGGCCAGCATCGTCACCCGCGTCAACCTCCAAATGGTTGACTACTATGCCGGCGCGTACCTCGAGTCGGCTCGGGCGCAAGAGCGGCTCCTCGCTGCCGACGCCACGTTCTTCCCCGCTCTCATCGAGTGTGGACGTTCTTATGATATGGCCGGCGATCATCCCAAGGCGCTCGAAATTTTCGAGCGCGCTCGTGCGGTCAGCCCGTCGATGTGGCTTCTTTGTTTGATCGCCCGCGCCACCGCGCGCAACGGCGATCCTGCCCGCGCGCGCAAACAACTCGACGAAATCGAGCGGTCGGGACAGTACGCTTCGCCGGCGATGCGTGCGATGGTCTACGAAGCGCTCGGCGACCACGCCCGCGCGACGGTACTGATCGAGGAAGCGATCAAGGAGCGCAGTCCCTGGATTACGTTCTTGAAACAAGACCCCGTCTTCCGCGCCTTCCGCCAAGTGCCCTCCGTACCGTAAACTAGGGGTTCGCCATGCCTGACGCCTCATGCCCGATTTGCCGCGGAAGCGGTTGGAAGGTGGAAGAACGCAACGGAATTTCCGGTGCCGCCCGCTGTGAGTGCACACGCGCCGACGTGCAGAATCAGATCAACGAGGCCAGCGGAATCCCAGCGCTCTATCAGTCATCGTCGCTCGACAACTTCGACGCACAAGGCATCCCATCCCTGCAATCGGTCATGCTGATCGTCCGCAGCTACGCCCGCGAATATCCGGTTTGCGACAAACCTGGTCTTCTGCTGATCGGCCAACCGGGGACCGGCAAAACGCACTTGGCGGTCAGCGCATTGCGCATGTTGATCGCCCGCGGTTTCGGCGGCGTGTTTTACGACTACCAGAACCTGCTGCAGCGCATCCGTTCCAGCTACGATCCCGCTTCCGGCGGCGGCGACCGCGAGGCCTATTCCACCGCGCTCGACGCCGAAGTATTACTCCTCGACGACCTCGGCGCGCATCGCATTTCCGACTGGGTCGAGGATACCGTCACCAGTCTTATCACCTACCGATGCAACAACCGTAAACCCATCATCGCGACGACCAATCTTCCCGATATCGAGATGGCCGGCGGCGAGCGACGATCTCTCTCGGCCGGCGGCGCGGACTACAAACGCACGCTGATCGACCAGATCGGAATGCGGGCACGCTCGCGGCTTTTTGAGATGTGCCGCGTAATTCGCATGCCCGCACAGGTTGAGGACTACAGGATTCGCAAAGCGCGAATCAGCTAGCCCCCATATCTCACAGCCCCACTAGCAAAAAGCCGCTCTCTATGGCATAAGTGAGTTTCGACACAAGCAGTTAGAGGCCAAAGGAGAACGGTTTCCGCGATGACAGAGTGTACCCAATCC
>VFZQ01000302.1 GCA_016871135.1 Acidobacteriota bacterium
TCTGATGACCTACGAGCTTGGCGCGGAGCTCTTGAACTTTGGCGCGTTCATCGGTTTCATGGGCGTGAACCTCGCGGCGTTCTTGCGGGCGTTTCGGGATCGGTCGATCGTTTGCCTTGCCCCTGCACTCGGGTTTTTGCTTTGCTTCTACATGTGGCTCAGCCTCAGCCCGAATGCGCTCAAACTCGGCGCCGCCTGGGCCGCGATTGGAATTGTCGTTAAAATAATTCGGAACAAATCATGATCCGCACAACCGCCCTCCTCCTCGCCTCACTCGCCCTCGCCGCCGCCAACAAGCCCCTGTTCAACGGCAAAGATCTCGCCGGTTGGAAGCAGGTCGGCTGGCCTGGCTTTGGCGTTGAAAACGGCGCGATGAAAACCAGCGGAGGCATGGGCCTGCTGTTCTACGAACTCGAAGCCTTCGAAAACGCCACGGTTAAGATCGTCTTTAAGACGCAGGGCGAGCGCGGCAACTCCGGCATCTACATCCGCATGCCCGAAAAGCCCAGCGACGCCTGGTACGGCGTGCACAACGGCTACGAAGTGCAGATCGATTCCTCCGGCGACGACTGGCACTGCACCGGTGCGATCTATTCCATCAGCAAAGTCTCGGCGCGCAATCAGAAACCCGTCGGCGAATGGAACACGCTGGAAATCGAACTCAAGGGCGCGACAACCCGCGTGCGCCTGAACGGCAAACTCGTCAACGAATACACCGAAGGCCAGGCGGTGCCCGAGCGCAAGCAGTGGTACGAACCCATCCGCGGCCCGCGCGCCAACAAGGGCTACATCGGGATCCAAAATCACGACGCGGCAAGCATCGTGCTCTTCAAGGAAATCAGCGTGAAGAAATGACACGCCGGCAGATCCTCCTCGCCGCTCTGGCTCCCGGCGCGCAGGTTCGCACGCTCACGCGCGGGCCGAAGCATCACTTCTTCGGCTACTACGGCGTCTCGCCGTGGAACGCCAAGGCCGACAAGATGATCTGCCTGGAATCGGACTTTCAGAACCGCATGCCGAAGCCGGGCGAGACGGCTTTGATCGGCATCGTCAGTCCATCGACCGGCAGTTTCTATCCGGCCGTCGAGACGCGCGCCTGGAACTTGCAACAGGGCGCGATGCTCAACTGGAATCCGCTCGAACCCAACGACGAGTTTCTCTATAACGATCAGCAGGGCGGCGATATCATCTCCGCCGCGTTCAACATCAAGACCAAGAAGCGCCGCACTTGGACGCGCGCCATCGAAAGCGTCGCCGCCAACGGCCGTTTCGCGACGTGCGTGACCTACGGAAGGCTGGCGCGGCTGCGTCCGGTGGTCGGCTACGCCGCCGCGCAAGATCCCAACCCGACCGTGAATCATCCCGACAACGACGGCGTGTTCATTCTCGATCTCCTCACCGGCAAGTCGCATCTTGCCGTGTCGATGAAGCAGGTCTATGATCAACTCGCCGCACGCCATCCCGAGCTCTCCGGCAAAGCTCTGTTCTTCCAGCACTCCGTCATCAATCCATCGAGCAGCCGCTTCTTCTTTCTCGCGCGCACCATCGAAAACGGCCGCCTCACCAGCGCGATGTTCACGGCGTCGATTGACGGCGCCGATCTGCGCGAAGTCGTCCCCTACGGCCGCGGTGTGTCGCACTTCACATGGCGCGGCAGCAGCGAGATCATGGCGACCTTTCAAGTCGAAGCCAAAGTGCGCCACGTGTTGTTCGACGACGTCGCCGCGCCCGAGCATAAAGTCGTCGCGCCGGATCTCCTCGAAGG
Source organism: Acidobacteriota bacterium (assembly GCA_016871135.1). Taxonomy (GTDB): domain Bacteria; phylum Acidobacteriota; class Terriglobia; order Bryobacterales; family Bryobacteraceae. The sequence goes on from VFZQ01000302.1 coordinate 1,766, forward strand.
CGACGGGCACTGCACCTTCGGCCCGAGCCGCGATGTTTTCGCGACCGATCGCAACATCGCCAGCGTGCCGGCCAAACGGCTATTTGTCTACAACCTCAAGACTAAGCGGCTCTCGACGCTCGGCGAGTTCCCGATGAAACTTCCCAACGGAGAGCAATACCTGAGCGGCGATACGCGCTGCGATCTCCACCCGCGCTGGAAACGCACCGGCGATCAAATCGCCTTTGACGCCATCGACACCACTAACTGGACCCGCCAACTGCACATATGCGCACTCTAGCTCTCGCCTTCGCGCTCACCGCTTTCGCCAACGACAAAGTCGACGCGATCTTCGCCGGCTACACCAAGCCCGGTTCGCCCGGCTGCGCCGTCGGTGTGCTGCAAGACGGAAAGACCGTTCTCGCGAAAGGCTACGGTCTGGCCGACCTCGATCATCAAATCAAAATCGACGCGCGCTCGCGTTTCTACATGGCCAGCGTGTCCAAGCAGTTCACGTCAATGGCCCTGCTCATCGCCGAGAAAGAGGGAAAGCTCTCGCTCGACGACTCCGTTCGCAAGTGGGTCCCCGAGATGCCGGCCTATGCCGACGGCATCACGATTCGCCGCATGCTCGATCACACCAGCGGTCTGCGCGACTATCTCATGCTGTGGCAGATGCGCGGCTTCTCCAACGAGAGCGTCCTCAAACAGGCGCCAACGCTCTCGCTGATCGCGCGCCAGAAGGCGCTGAATTTCCCGATCGGAAGCGACTACAACTATTCGAACTCGGGCTACCTGCTCGCGGCCATCGCGCTCGAACGAGCCACCGGCAAAACGCTTGCGCAGTGGACTAAGGAGAAGATCCACGCGCCGCTCGAGATGACCGCCTCGCGCTTTCAGGACGATCACGGCGATCCCGTTCCCAATCGCGCCCACGGCTATCATCAGCGCGGCGGCGCGTTCAAGAACGTGGATGTCGGTTTCGATCTCGTCGGCAGCGGCGGCATGTACTCGAACATCGAAGACATGCTGAAATGGGCGCGCAACTTCGATGAGCAGACTGTCGGAAAGGGCCTGTTCGACAAGCTGACGACGCCCGCAAAACCTGCCGGAAACTACGCGCTCGGCATCATCAGTAAAGACGGTACGCTCAGCCACTCCGGCGGCGCGTCCGGCTACAGTACCTATCTACTCCGCATTCCAGACAAGCAACTCACGGTCGTCTGCCTGTGCAACATCGGCGGCACGCCCGTCGCACGCCTCGCCGAACAGACCGCGAAGGTGTTTGGCGCGGACATCGCCGTGTCGAAGAACGCCGCGCCGGCGAAGCCCGTTCGCAAGAAGCTCGACCCGCCGTCCTCGCTGGCTGGCGCCTATTGGAGCGAAGAACTCGAGACCATCTGGCGCATTACGGTTAAGGACGGCGAGGCGCAGCTTCACACCGACGGCGGGTCGTTCCCGATCACTGGCGACTTCCAGGCCGGTTCGTTCACGCTACAATTCACCGAGACTGGCTTCCTGGCGGGTTCAGGCCGGGCGCACGGGATTGTCTTCTCCCGCCGAACACCGTGAGAGGAGAACAGGGGCGCCGCCTTCGTATGTGCTAATCTGTACATACACATGGTCCGCTTTGAATGGGACGAGCGCAAGAACAGCGTCAACCTCGAAAAGCACCGCATCGACTTCGAAACCGCCCAGTTGATCCTTGACGATCCGTATTGTGTCACTTTTGTCGAGCGAGTCGAACGCGGCGAAGAGCGATGGCACGGAATTGGCGCCGTTGACAACATAATCCTGCTGGTTGTCGTTCACACCTACCGCGAGTCAGGTTCGGATCAAGTAGTTCGCATTATCTCCGCGCGCCAAGCGACCCGCCACGAAAGGAAACTCTATGAAACCGCTCACCGATAAACGCCGCGCTGAACTGAAGCGCCTTGCCGCGCGGCCCGATTCGGAGATCAATCTCTCCGACATCCCCGAAATACTCCAGTTGCCCAGTGACGCGGTGATCGGCAAGTTCTACCGGCCCAAGAAGCAAAGCGTCACCATACGCCTCGACTCGGACGTGCTCGCGTGGCTGAAGGCATCCGGCGATGGTTATCAAACCCGGGTCAACAGCTACCTGCGTCAGATGATGACGCGGAAAAGAGCGTCATAGTCCAGCCTACTTGCGATACGCTGATTCGTACATCGCCCTCTCGGCAATGGGCGAAGTGAATTAGCCGCGCCGCGGATGCCGCGCTGAAATAGCCGCCGCCACCGACCTGCTATCATCGAAAGTGCTCTGACTGGCTGGCAAGTCCAGTAATAATGCGCGGAAGTAACGCGAATTCGATAGTCCTCATCGCCGCCCTCCTGATGACGGCTTGTTCGGACGGCCCGGACAAGGCGCCCTCGATTGGCGACGCATATGTCGGGCCGATGACCCTGAACATCCGCCAGGACATCTCGCTGAAATCACCGGTCGTCGCCACCGTAAAACACGGTGACGAGCTCGAAGTCCTCTCCGTGCGGCGGCGCTTCATGCGCGTGCGATCGGCCGCCGGCGCGGAAGGCTGGGTCGATAGCGAGAAGCTCCTGACCACGGAACAGATGGCCAGGCTGCGCACCGTCGCCGAGGTCGCGGCCAAGCTGCCCGTACAAGCCGAAGCCACCGTTTACGACGCCCGCAATGTGCACACCGAGCCGCACCGGCAGTCGCCCAGCTTCGCGCAGTTGAAAGAGGAAGACAAGTTTCTCGTGCTGGGTCACAAACTCGTCGAGCGCGGCGCCTACGCCTCCGAGGTCACCAAGCAGATCGAAAAGGCCAACGCGCCGCCGCCGCGCAAGAAAAGAGCCGAAAAGACCGCGCGCAACAAGTCGAAGTCGAAAGAGAGCGACGACATCGAAATGCCGCCGCTCCCCGCGCCGCCGCCGCTGCCCTCGGACTGGAAAAAACTCTCCTATCGCGAACCCTTCGACGAAAACGGCGATCCGAAGCCAGCGCAGAAATCGGCGCTCGACAGCAGCGGACTCGCGCTCGTGATTCGTCAACCGAAGGAACCGCCAAAATACGAAGACTGGAGCCTGATCCGCACCAAGGACGGCCGCGCCGGATGGATCCTGACGCGATCGATGACGATGACGATTCCCGACGAGGTCGCCAAGTACGCCGAGGGACATCGCATCACGTCATGGTTCGAACTGGGCGAAGTGCAGGACGGCGATGTCACCAAGAAACACTACCTTTGGACGACGATCACGAGAGGCGGCGAGCGGTACGAGTTCGATGGTGTCCGGATCCTCTTCTACAATGCGCGCCGGCACCGCTACGAAACGGCTTTCCGGCTTCGCGACGTCAAAGGCTACTTCCCTTCGGCGGTCCATCAAGTCGACGTCACCGAGGGCAAGAAGGAATACAGCACGCCGGGCTTTTCCCTTGTGCTCGAAACGGAAACGGGTACGCTCGAACGGCGCACGTACTCTTTCGAGGGCTATCGAACGCGGCTGATTTCGACCACGCCCTGGTCGCGGCTCGAAGACCCGCTCGATCTGAAGGCGCTTGCGATCACGAAGAAGGCGAACGAACCACCAGCGCCCGAACCGGGACTGCTCGACAAGATCAAGAGCAAGATGCCGTGGAGTAAAAAGAGCTAACTCTGCGTCTGCCACCGCGCGGGCATTACTCCGCGCCACTTGCGCACGGCCAACTCCGCGAGATTCAGCAGCACCGCGAGCGCCAGCAGCCCCGGCCACAAGCGCGTCGACGCAGCGATTGTCCGGCCCTCGGCTTCGAAGATCCTCGACACCGGCGGATTGTATCGGCCGCCGGTGAATCCCGCGAGTTGCTTGAGCAGCGAATCGTTGTTGCCATATTCGGCAAGCTCGGCCTCTTGCCGGTAATAGCCGGTCTCGAAAAACACGCGATTCTCTTCCACCGGGCGGAAGCGGAACAAGCCCTGCCGGGGGCCGATGTTCAAAGATCCCTTGTAGACGCCGTCGGACGCCTTGCGCACTTCGATCGGCTTGCGGAAATCGTCCGGGCCGATCACGAAGATCTCGGGCACCTTCTTCGGCGCCGGCGCCGCGCGCGAGATGGTGTACGTGACATCGAGCGTGCTGTTGACCGCATCGAACTCGACGTTCGCTTCACCCGCCTGCGCGTGCGGCAGCAGGTCGCGCAGGATGTTCGCCCAGAAACGGTCAAAGCCCTTCCACGCCAGCCACGGCTCGGCCCAGCGGTTTTTCGCGTCCGACGTGAACACCGCCACGCGTCCGAGCCCATACTGCCAGCGCGCCAGCAGCGGGTCTTTCTTGTCGATGCTTAAGATCGTCTCCGCCGTCGGCTTGGCGATGAACTTCGTGTAGCCCTTCAACGCCGGCGCGGTGGCAATGGCCACACCGTCGAGAATTTCCGTTTGGCGTTCGACCACCGGAACGATCGCCTTCTCAATCGCCGTCGAACCGGTGAACTCCATCACGTCCTTCAGCAGGATCTGTTCCAGTCCCGCGGGGTCGTTCAAGAAGTACGACTTGCCCTTCGAAAACGCGGCGATCTTCTCGAGGTACGCGCGATTCACGTCCTGCCCCAAGCCCACCGTCGAGATCGTGATGTTCTGCGTGGTCGCGTCTTTCGCGAGCGACAAACTATCTCCCTCTTCCGAGATACCGTCGGTCAACAAGACGATGTGCTTAAACGTCGCCCTCACCGGAATCGTCTTGCGATACGCCTCTTGCAATGCCGGCGCAATCTGCGTGCCGCCATCGGGCGTGACGCCCGCGACAAGCCGTTTGATCAACGTGCGGTCCTCGGCCTTGCGAATCGGAACGGCCCACTGGAACGAGTTGTCGAAGATCAGCACGCCGACCAAGTCGACGGGCCGCAAGTTTTCGATCACACCGATCGACGCAACCCGCGCCAGCTCCATCTTGCGCCCTTCCATCGACGACGACTTATCCAT
>VFZQ01000303.1 GCA_016871135.1 Acidobacteriota bacterium
GACAGCCGTGCTTTCAAACCGCTCTTCAATCGCTCTTGTTGCAGCTTTGCCACCGCGCCCGCATCGGGTGTGATCACCGGCTTAGCGAAGGTCCCTCGCACAAGCGAAGGCATCATCAACTCGCCGGACGGACTTGCTATAGCGGCGGCCAATAGGTTGCCGACGGCGGTCTTGGCGAGTTCCGCGCTCAACTGTTTGTTCATCGTTGTCAATAACCGCAGATCGAGCGATTGATCGATCAGGTTCATTCTGCCGCTGAACTTCGCCGCGGCCCGGTCGAGTTCCAGCGCGATCTCGTCTGTCGTCGCTATACCCTGTGCGAAGTTCAACGTTCCTCGGACAGCGACAAACGGAGTCGACCCGTCCTTCATCAACCCGCCCAGCGCGCCGATCAGGTTCACCGGGTTGATCTTGCCCTTCTCGATCGCCAGCGCCAAAGTGCCATCGAGCGATTTCAGCAGGTCCGGGCCGGGTGCGAATCGAATATCGGCATCGGCCGTGATTGGTCCCGAAACTGCCTTGGTAAGCGTATGCAATTCGACGCGCTCGAATCGGCCCTTGAAGGCGACCGCGCCGTCCTGCACGGTGAGCGCGCCTGTCATCATGCCGCCATTCACGTTCGCCGTCACTGGTTCGAACTTCATCATGCCGCCTTGCATTCCCACCCCCGACTTCACATTCTCGAGAACCTGCGCGTCAACGACGACGCGGCCGATCGACACATTCCCCGCCACGCGCGTCGTTGACGGCCCAGGCTTTGCCGTGTACCATTGGCGCATCTCGGCGGCGGAGAGCTTGTCGGCGTTTAAATCGATCGTCACTTTGTTGCCTCGCGCTTGCACGGAACCTTCGATGTGCGACTCGCCGATCATTGCGCTCAGCTTGTCTATCGAAACCGCCATGTCGTCGTTGATGCGCGCGCGGAAGCTGACGACGCCCTTTGCATTGATGCCGCCGAGACCGTACGCCTTAGCTAGCGCGGCGAGATCTTCGATCCGCGCGCTCGGCGCGTCGATGTTGATGTCGGCGGCAAAATCGTTCATGTAGTTCTTGACGACACCCGATGCAGTGACCTTGGTGGGCCCGGCGGTTAGTGAGAACGGCGCGGCGGAGATTCGATCGGGCGTGATCGAGAGTGCGGCTGCGGAAATTCGTAACGGTTCATGCAGGCCGCCACCCGCGATTTCGAAGTTCGTCAATTTCGCGCCGCCGCTGAGCGCACCATCTCGAATTTTCAAATCCGCGGAGATAGTTCCATCGATCTTTGCGCCGCCCGCCCCATCGCGCGGCGCAACCGAGGTGTTCGGAATGCGCACCGACGTTTCGTCTGGCGTGCGGGCAAACTCCACGGTCAAAGGGTCGCGGAGTTCGACGCCGCCGAACTTCGGCATTCGCCAAATCGCGCGGCCGGCGCTCCCGCCCATGACCGTGGCATCGATATGTTCGTAGCGCTGACCAGAAACGACCACGGTGCCGTCAACGATTTTGAATTCTTTGAAAACGACGCCGCTTTGCGTTCGGCCAAGTTCGCCAGCCCGATGCTCATACACGGGTCGTACGACATCGAGGCCATCGATCTCGACATCGCCGCTCAACAGCGGCAGAAAACGCGAGCGAACGCTCACGTACTCGGCGGTGAGAACGCCTTCAACCTTCAAGCCGTCGATGCGCAGCGAGAGCGGAAACAACCGTAATGCGATCCCCTTGAACTCGACTCGCTTGCCCGTAGCCGCAGTCAACCGCTGCGTCAGGATTGGGCGGAATCGCTCGGCGGAAACGAGATACGGCAGCAGCAACAACACCGCCGTCAACACTCCGGCAACAATCAGAATTCGGCGCGCCATGGTTTCATCGTATCCCGCGATGTGGTATTCAATCTGGCATGACTACGTTGCGCTTGTGTATTATCATCAGCAGCCTTTCGATTTACGCCGAGGACCTGCCGGTCGTCTCGCAAGTAGAGTTTCAACCGCTCGCCGCGCAGGTTGGGCGTGTGGTGCAGGCGTTTGAACTGATCGGCGAACCGCTGCAGGCGGCCGATGGCGATGCGCTGAAAAAGATCGCCGCGATGCCGAACGGAGGCAAGGCACAGGTCGAGGAGATGCAGAGAATTCTCGACAAATACGCGCTGGTGGGCATCGATATCAATCCAGAGAGCCGCGTCAAGGTGCAACAAGGAAACGCTCCCGCAAGATTGATGGAACAGGGCTGGCGAGCGTTTCTCGTGAAAGTCCACAACCAAGCGGGCATCACGGCCGTGCTTGCCATCGACAGTCCGAACGCGGGCCAATTGGCCAATTCCGCCGCCGGCGCGGTCGGCCGCCGGTGGATCGACATCGCCATGTTCAACAAGCAGCCGTTGAAGCCGCATTTATCAGGACTTGAATTGGAATACCGGATCGTGCAGATCTACTCGAAGGACGCGGGAAAGCGCGAAGCGAAACTTGTTTTCGACGCGGGGCAGGGATCGCAGGATCTCGGGTTTCGCAGCGAGGTCGATATTCTCTTCACGGCTTCGCCGGCGGCCAAGGTGACGTTCCGAGTCAAAGACACCGACGGCAAGCCGACGACCGCGTCATTTCTGATTCGCGACGAGATGCGGCGTGTCTATCCTTCGCAGACCAAGCGCCTTGCCGGTGACTTCTTCTTTCACCCGCAGGTCTATCGCGCAGACGGCGAGCACGTGATGCTGCCGCCCGGCTCATACACCATCGAGTACGGCCGCGGGCCGGAGTACCGCTCCAAGTCGGCGAAACTGGCCGTGACCCGCACGTCCGGGCAGGAGTTCCGCGTGCAACTCGAACGCTGGATCGACCCGGCCAAAATGGGCTGGTATTCCGGCGATCATCACATCCACGCGGCTGGATGCGCGCATTACGAGCGCCCGACCGAAGGCGTTTATCCGCAGGACATGATGCGGCATGTGCTGGGCGAAGATCTGAAGATCGGATCGGTGTTGACGTGGGGTCCGGGATGGTATTTCCAAAAGACGTTCTTCGAAGGCAAGGACAACGCCGTATCGACAGCCGACAACAAAATTCGTTACGACGTCGAGGTGAGCGGGCACCCGTCAAGTCACACGGGACACCTGATTTTACTAGGTCTCAAGGAACAGGACTATCCCGGCACGCAACGAATTGAGGATTGGCCCACGTGGGGTATCCCCATTTTGCGATGGGGTAAGAAGCAGGGCGCGATCACCGGCTACGCACACTCGGGTTGGGGGTTGACGATTCAGGATACGAAGATCCCGTCGAAGGAGTTACCGCCATTCGACGGCATCGGAGCGAATGAGTACGTCGTCAGCGTAACGCACGGTGTCACCGATTTTATTTCGACAGTCGACACGCCATATCACTGGGAATTGAACGCGTGGTACCACACGCTGAACGCTGGATACAAGGCGCGAATTAGCGGCGAGACGGATTTTCCTTGCATCTATGGCGAAAAGGTGGGGCTCGGCCGTAGTTATGTGCGACAGCCAAAACTCGACTACGGCGACTGGGCCGTTGGTATTCGCGAAGGGCGCAACTACGTTTCCGACGGAAAAAGCCATCTAATCGACTTCAGGGCGAACGGCGTCGAGATGGGCAGCGGGGAGTCGACGATCAAGCTGGCGGGAGCGTCTACCGTGAAGGTTACGGTGAAGACGGCTGCTCTGCTCGGCGAAAGACCTGACGAGGCTATCCGCGGCAAACGATTCGATCAGAAGCCGTATTGGGATTTGGAGCGCGCGCGCATCGGCAACGGCCGCAAGGTGCCGGTAGAGGTGCTGCTGAACGGGCGTGTTGTTGCAACTAAGGAAATCGACGCGGATGGGACACTGCGCGACCTTAGTTTCGACGTCGCGGTCGACAGCAGTGCGTGGCTCGCGATTCGGATTCCACTTTCTTCACATACGAATCCAATTTGGCTGAATGTTGCCGATAAGCCCATTCGAGTGAAAGAGTCCATCGAATGGTGCGTGAAGGCCGTCGAGCGTTGCTTCGATCAGAAGATCGGCCGAATTCGCTTGACCGAGCGTGGCGAGATGAAACAGGCCTATGATTTTGCGAAAGCGGAGTATCAACGGCTGTTGCGAGAGGCGAGATAGATGGTCTATCGAGGAGTGATCGCGCGGATTGCTGTGCTGGAAGGTGCGGCAATTGTCGGCGAGGAATTGCGATTCATTCCCTTGCAGCGTGAGGAGTCGATGATGGCGCCGGGCAAGCTGCGGTTGCGGGTCACTCGAAGCAAGGCCGGGATTGCAGAGCCTGAAATGCGTGAGCGGCAGTTGGATGAGTTCGACCGTCAGGTGGTCGCCGCAATGGCCACGGGACATGACGACCGCTGGTTATACGGATGTTCGGATATCTCCGGACGGCAGCCGTAGCGGAGTTACGAATGTGATTATTCGGGGTGTCGTGGCGCGAGTGTGGACGCAAGGGGTGAAGGCAGAGGCGCTCCGTTTCATTCCGCTGGAGCAGGAAGACAAGCCTCTGCGGAAGGGGGGCCGACGGCTTCGAATTACGAAAGCGAAGGAAAACGGCAAGAAGCCGGATCTCGACGAGTGGGATCTGAAACCGTTCGCCGGACGAACGGTGGCTCTTGATATAACGGGATACGACGAACAATGGGTATACGGCTGCGTCGATGTCGCGAGGTATCAGCTTTAGGCCAGATACTTTTTGGAACTTCGGCGCCGCGGCCCGGATAACCTAGTAGCAGCGAATGAAGCTACGGACCGCCGATATCGAAGACGCGAGCGACGAAAGCCTGTTGGACCGTTTGGCGCGGGGCGATGAGGACGCATTCCTAGCGATCTATCGGCGCCGGCAAAAGTCGGTTTATCGCTATTCGCTCCACATGGCTGGCGATGAAGAAGTGGCGGCGGATGTCGTGCAGGAGACGTTTATCGCTTTGCTACGTGAAGCCGGCCGATTGGACCCGGCGCTTGGCACGGTGCAGGCGTGGCTGTTCGCCGTGGCGCGGAAGCAGGTGCTTCGCGCGTTGACGGCGAGGCGACGATATCTCTCCCTGGAGGAAGACTCCTCGGATGAGCCCTTGGCTGAGGGTTGCGTGTTGGAAGATTTGGAACAGTCGCAGTTGCTCGAAAAACTGCGCGAGCTGATTCCGACGCTGCCGCCGATTTACCGCGAAGTGTTGGTGCTGTGCGATATGCAGGGTTTGGCGTATGAAGAAGCGGCTTCGATCACCGAATGCCCAGTGGGCACGGTGCGTTCGCGGCTTCATCGCGCGCGGGCTCTGTTAGCAGGAAAACTCAAACCGCTTGTGGGACATGCACTATGACTCTCGACGAACACCGAAAATTGAGCGTACTGATCGAAAAGATCGGCCGGACCGATGACCTCTCGGCTCCACCGCGCGTCGAAGCGGCGTTGCTCGGCGAACTACGGCGGCGAAGACAGCGGTCGGTTGCACTCCGTGTCGCGGTGCCCTTGGCGCTGGCTGCGGTTTTGCTGGTCGGCCTGCTCGTCGCGCCGAAGCCCCTTGAACAGGCGCCACACACTGCACCGATCGCTGAGGCGCCTGCGCCATCCATCCCCGTAGATGAAGCGCCGCCCGCTGTATTGAAGACTCGCGTGGTTCGAGCCCGCCGCACGGCGCCGCACGTGCATATGGCCGATACCGGCTTCCTGCCGGTCGGAGCCTGGCAACTCGCCGAGCCGATCGAACGCGGCAGCATCATGCGCGTTAAGCTCCCGCGCTCCGCAATGAACGATTTCGGATTCCCCGTCAGCATGGAGCGCTGGCACGAACAGATTCCGGCCGACGTCATGTTGGCTGAGGACGGCAGCGTCCGTGCTGTCCGATTCATTTCCCCAATGCAATAGAAAGGAACTACCATGAAGAAACACCTGATTTTGACCGCGGCTTCCGCCGCCGCACTAGTCGCTCAAGCGCCCACGCCGGGCATACGGATCGAATCGCGAGAAGCGATTCATGTAATGGGCGCGCCGGCGGGAGGACAAGGCGCATTCTCGTTCGTCACGGCCGAAATGGGCTTTGAAATGGGCGACGTGAAAGGAGTGCCTTTCACTGGCGAGTTTGTGAGCGAAACGGTGCAGACGTTGGCCGACGGCAATCGCATCAAATCGTCCAACACCACCACTTACGCACGTGACGGGGAGGGCCGCTCGCGGCGCGAAATGTCGATCGGTGCGATCGGCCCATGGGCTGGCGGACAACAGCACAAATCCGTCTTTATCCACGATCCGGTATCGAAGATCGACTACGTCCTCGACCCGCAGGCGAAGACCGCGCGCAAGATCAACATCGGCGCACTTGCGTCCAAGGCCGTGACCGCCGGCGGACCGGCGAAGGTGACAGCCACGTTCACGAAAAAAATCGCCACCGTTAACGGCGAGACAACGACGGTGGAGGAGAAGATAGAAGGCCCCGCCGACGGCCCGAAGCGAGTAATGGTGTTTCACGGCGACGATGGCGCGAAGCATGAGTTCTCGGCCCCGGAACGCATCGCATTGCCTGGCGGTTTGGTCTTCCAGGGCGATGGCAAGAGCGCCACGGCCGCACCAAACGTGAAAACAGAGAAGCTCGGCAAGCGGATTATCGAGGGCGTCGAGGCTGAGGGGACGCGCACGACGGTTACGATTCCCGCCGGGCAGATCGGTAACGAACTTCCGCTCGACACGGTGTCGGAACGTTGGTACTCGAACGAATT
>VFZQ01000304.1 GCA_016871135.1 Acidobacteriota bacterium
AACCCTGAGATGAGCCTCGCTCCGTGCGCGGTGAAGCTGGCGGAATTGCTCGGCAAACCCGTGACGATGGCCAGCGATTGCATCGGCGCCGGTATCCCCAAGCCCGCTCCCGGCGAAGTCGTGCTGCTTGAAAACCTTCGCTATCACAACGAAGAAGAAGGCAACGATCCCGAGTTCTCCAAGCAACTCGCCTCGCTGTGCGATGTTTATGTCAACGACGCGTTCGGCACCGCGCACCGCGCGCACGCATCGACCGTCGGCATGATCTCCTTCGTTCCGCAAGCGGCCGCGGGCCTGCTGATGGACAAGGAACTGCAATGGCTCGGCAAGGCGACGCAGAACCCCGATCGCCCGTGCATCGCGATTCTCGGCGGCGCGAAAGTTTCGGACAAGATCGAAGTCATTCAAAATCTCTCGAAGGTCGTCGACAAGCTTGTCATTGGCGGCGCGATGGCTTACACGTTCTTGAAGGCTCGCGGCGAAGGGACCGGCAAATCGCTGGTCGAAGACGACAAGCTAGAACTCGCGGCATCGTTGATGGCCTCGCTCGGCGACAAGCTGATGCTGCCGACCGATCACGTTGTCGCCGAAGAGTTCAAAGCCGACGCGCCGAACGAAGTTGTCACAGCGATCCCCGATGGCAAGATGGCTCTCGACATCGGCCCCGCAACAATCGCGGCTTACGAAGCGGCCGTTGCGAGTGCCAAGACGATCATCTGGAACGGCCCGATGGGCGTGTTCGAAATGAAGCCGTTCGATAAGGGTACGATGGCCTTGGCCAACGCCGTCGCCAACTCCGGCGCGGTCTCGGTTGTCGGCGGCGGCGATTCGGAAAAAGCGATCAAGGTGGCCGGCGTGTCGAACAAGATCACACACGTCTCGACTGGCGGCGGCGCATCGCTTGAGTACCTCTCCGGCATCGAACTGCCCGGAGTGGCCGCACTGACTGAAAAATGATTGATTCGCTCCGAGTCGCGGCCCGAACGGTTGCAAGCCAGCCGGGCCGGACATCGGAGAACGTCGATCGAATCGCCGAGTACATTCACGGCGATGCCGAGCTGTTTCTCTTCCCCGAACTCTCGATCACCGGCTTCATACCCAATCATCCCGAGTCGAATCACGAACGCTGGCTGCGCGAAGCGCTTGCGTTCGCGCGCAGCATCGCCGAACCGCTCGATGGCCCGGCCGTCCAATCGCTCAAAGCTCTCGCGCGAAGCCGCAACATCTTCATCGCCGCCGGACTGCTCGAGGACGCTGGCAACACGCTCTACAACACACACGTTCTGATCGGCCCCGAAGGCCTTGCTGGCGCGTGGCGCAAGATGCACATTCCGATGTTTGAGATGCCTTTCTACAACGGCGGCCCGGCGCCGAAAGTCGCCGACACACCGCTTGGCCGCATCGGCGTCAACATCTGCTTTGACGCTTTGATTCCCGAATCAACCAGACTGCTCGCCGTGCAGAACGCCGAGATCGTTCTCTTCCCTTTCGCCGCCGATCCGGCGCACGGCTGGGCCGAATGGGCGCGTGTCGCGCTGCAATCACGCTGCCAGGAGAACGGCGTCTTCGGCGTTGCGGTCAACTACGAAGGAGCGGTCGAAGCCTGCGGCGTTTCGCAGCGATTCCCCGGCGGCAGCTTGTGTATCGGGCCGCGCGGCGACGTCATCGGCGAACACCAATCGGTTTACGAAATCCGCCGCGAAGATCTACAAGCCGCGCGCGGCGAGCCCGAGTATCTCTACCGTTTCCGCCGCCCCGAACTCTATGGCCCGCTCGCTATGCCGAGCCATGAAACGGATTGAAGTCGGTTTGGTCGTCGAACACGTCGACGCCTTCGGCCTTCTTCAGGAAGTTGACCACAAGGTAGGTTACGGGCGTCGCCAGCGCTTCGTAGCCGACCTTGACCAGATAGCCGGTGACGATCAGATCCTTGATCATGTTGCCATCGATGCGGCCCCAGAACGCGATGGTCATGACGATGATCGTGTCGACCAATTGGCCAACCGCTGTTGAGGCGATCGTCCGCATCCACAGATACTTTCCGCCCGTCAGGACTTTCATCTTCGCGAGCGTGAACGCATTCGCGAACTCGCCGCACCAGTAGGCGATCAGGCTTGCGACGACCAACCGCGGAAGGAATCCGAAGATCGATTCGAACGCGGCCTGGTTTGTCCAACCGGGCGCTGGCGGCAGCATGGTGATGAACATGCCGAGCGCGGTCAACAGGCTCATCGAGAGGAACCCGAGCCAGATCGCGCGGCGGCTGCCTGCGTAACCGTACACTTCGGTGAAGATGTCACCGAAGATGTAGGTCACCGGGAACAGCAACTGCGCGCCGCTGAGAATGATGTCGATCCCCGCGAAGTGGCCGAAGTAACAGAGCTTCGACGCAACGAGGTTCGAGATCAACAACACAACCACGAAGAAGCTCAGGCAGAGCTCGTAGTATTTGAAATGGTGCAGTGGAGAAAGGTGTTTGAGCAACGTCACGAAGAGACTCGCATATCGCTGCCCGTCATCTCGGGCGGCTTTGGTAAGCCTAGCAGACCGAGGATGGTCGGCGCGATATCGCGGAGCGAGCCGTCTGTGCGCAGCGGTTTCGCGTTCTCGCCCACAATGACGAACGGCACGGGGTTCGTTGTGTGATACGTGTGCGGGCCTTTGGTGACGGGATCGATCATCGTCTCGGCGTTACCGTGATCGGCGGTGATGATCCATTGGCCGCCGTGTTGCTTCAGCGCCTGCTGAATGCGGCCGAGCATTGCGTCGCACGTCTCGCACGCCTTGACGGCGGCTTCGAACTTGCCGGAGTGCCCGACCATGTCGGGGTTGGCGAAGTTGACGACGATGACGTCGAAGTCGGCGCGTTCGATGCCTTTGACGACGACGTTGCAGACGCCTTCGGCCGACATCTCGGGCATGAGATCGTAGGTCGCGACTTTCGGCGACGCCACCATCTCACGCTCTTCGCCATCGAACGGTTTTTCAACACCGCCGTTGAAGAAGAACGTCACGTGCGGATACTTCTCGGTCTCGGCGACTCGTAACTGCTTGCGCGAATGCCCGGCGAGGATGCCGCCGAGGATGTTCGTGTGCGACTCGGGCTTCAACACAGTGTTGACCGCGTACGACTTGTCGTAGACGGTCATCGTTGTGTAGTGCAGATCTTTCGGCGCTTGCGAGGCATAGGCCGGCAGATTTTCGCCGAAGCCTTTGAGCACCATCGTCAACTCGCGGCCGCGGTCGGCGCGGAAGTTGAAGAAGAGCACGGCGTCGTTGTCTCGGATGGTCGCGTTGTCGAAGGCAACCGGCTCGATGAACTCGTCGGTCACGCCTTTTTCGTAGCTCGCTTGGATGGCGCTGACGGGATCGGACGCTTTCACGCCGTCGCCATGCACCAACGCGCGGAAGGCCTTTTCGACGCGCTCCCAACGCTTGTCGCGGTCCATCGCATAATAACGCCCGGAGACGCTGCCGATGCGGCCCACGCCGATCTCGGCCATCTTCGCGAGCAGCTCGCGCATGAACCCGATGCCTGTGTCGGGCGGTGTGTCGCGACCGTCGATGAAGGCGTGAACGACCACGTCCTCAACGCCGCCGCGCTTGGCCATATCGAGCAGCGCGTAGAGATGCGTGTTGTGCGAGTGCACGCCACCATCGCTAACGAGGCCCAGCAGATGCAGCCGTTTTCCGCGCGCGTGCTTCACGGTCTCTTGCAAAGTGGGATCGCTGACGAAGCCATCGTTGCGCACCATCCAATCGAGGCGGGTGATGTCCATCTGAATCACGCGGCCGGAGCCGATGTTCAAATGGCCCACTTCGGAGTTGCCCATCTGGCCGTCGGGCAGACCGACGTACTCGCCGGAGGTGTAGATCAGCGTGTTCGGAAAGTCGCGGATGAAGCTGTCGAACACAGGCGTGTTCGCCGCGAGAACCGCGTTACCCTCGACGGCTGTGGAGTGCCCCCAGCCATCGAGGATCGTGAGGATAACGGGCTGTTTGGCCATTACCGCTTGAAGGCCTTTCGTCCCGCGTAGCGCGCCGATGAGCCGAGCTCTTCTTCGATGCGCAGCAGTTGGTTGTACTTGGCGATGCGGTCGGTCCGCGAGGCCGAGCCGGTCTTGATCTGGCCGGTCGACGCGCCGACGGCGAGGTCGGCGATGAAGGAGTCTTCGGTTTCGCCGGAGCGGTGCGAGGAGATCGAGGTGTAGCCGGCGTTGTGCGCCATGGCGATCGACTCGAGCGTTTCCGTCAGAGTGCCGATCTGGTTGACCTTGATCAGGATCGAGTTGGCGATGCCACGCTCGATGCCCATTTGCAGGCGCTTGGTGTTAGTGACAAAGAGATCGTCGCCGACGAGCTGGATCTTGTTGCCGAGGACTTCCGTCATGAGCTTCCAGCCGTCCCAATCGTCTTCGGCCATGCCGTCTTCGATCGACACGATCGGGTACTTTTCGCACAGGCCGGCCCAGAATTTGACCATGCCTTCGCGGTCGTACTCGCCGCTCTTGGACTTCTTCATCACGTACTTCTGGGTGTCCTTGTCGTAGAGTTCGCTCATCGCCGGATCGAGCGTGATCGAGATCTGCTCGCCGGGCTTGTAGCCGGCCTGCGTGATCGCTTCCATGACCACTTCGAGCGCTTCTTCGTTGGACTTCAGATTCGGAGCGAAGCCGCCTTCATCGCCGACGGCGGTGGAGTAGCCCTTTTTCTTGAGCACCGATTTCAGGGTGTGGAACACTTCGGCGCCCCAGCGGAGGCCTTCGGCGAACGACGCCGCGCCGTGCGGCGCAACCATGAACTCTTGCAGGTCGACGGAGTTGTCGGCGTGCGCGCCGCCGTTGATGATGTTCATCATGGGCACGGGCAGCAGGCAGGCGTTGACACCGCCGAGGTAGCGATAGAGCGGCGTCATCTGGCTCTGCGCGGCGGCGCGGGCGGTGGCCATCGACACGGCGAGGATTGCGTTGGCGCCGAGGTTGCCCTTGTTGGGCGTGCCATCGAGGGCGATCATCTTGCGGTCGACGTCAGCCTGGCGCGTGGCGTCCATGCCGAGCAGAGCGGGCGCGATGTGGCCGTTGACGTTGGCCGCGGCTTTCTGCGTGCCTTTGCCGAGATAGCGGCCTTTGTCGCCGTCGCGGAGTTCGGCGGCTTCGTGTTCGCCGGTGGATGCGCCGCTGGGAACGGCGGCGCGGCCGAAGGAGCCATCGGCCAGATGGACATCGGCCTCGACGGTTGGATTCCCGCGGGAGTCCAGGATTTCTCTACCTACAACCTTGACGATATCGGTCATGCTAACGGGTGTTTCTCTTTCTGTATGTTTTGGATTGGGCGTATGCGAACGCGGCGAGCGGCGAAGCGGTCATGCTCTCGAACTGGGAGGAGACTCCTATTTTCTCACAGCGGCGAGGGTTTCGACTCTTCGGTGGCGGCGGTGCTACGGAATTTTGGGCACACTACGCGGGCCGTGCCCGGAACTGCCTCTCCGGCTCGCCAAGTTTTAGGTCGATTTTAGCGCCCGAAGGTCATTTTCTTCGGGGTACGCTGCCCTTGCGAGGCGTATTGTCGACGCTTTGGACCGGCTTGCGGACGGGTTCGGGCGCCGGAGCGGGTTTTGAGGGCTCCGGTTCGGACGGTTCCGGGACCTCATGTGTGACTAAGTCCAGCATTTCGCTCATGATCTGGGAGGCTTCCGAGGAAACGGGGAGGGCCTGGAGTTTACGGATAATATCCATGATGCGATTGATTTCGCGGGTGTAATGGCGCGCGCGGGCCTCGAGTTGGTGCACGGTTTTCGAAGCTTGTTCGGCCAGGAGGTGGAGTTCTTCGTGGCCGTGCTTGACGGAGCTCTGGTTTTTGATCAACCACATCTGGCGGTCGATGTCGGAGTTGGCCAGATTGCTCAGACGATGGGCGCGCCACATGGCGTCGGCGAGCAGGCCGACCATGGCGGCTTCGGCGAAGTTGCGCGGATTGAACTGGTCGCTGAGGGCGGTTAGCATGGCCGCGTATTGGACCTGGGCTTCGTGGCCGAGGGTGGAAACGTGTGCGACCCACATTCCGTGCTTGACGCTGGCTTGGCGGCAGCGTTCGAGACCTTCGGGCGTTTTCGGACCCTTGGATTTGGCACCGTTGATGCGGGCCTGTTCGGCTTTGGACAACTTTTCATTTTCCATGATTTACTCCTGAAATAGCGAAGGGCCCCGGACGCATTTTGGCGTCAGAGGCCCTTCTACAGTTTTAGTATAGCGCGGGCGTCAACTCACTAAGCGGTTAGCTGGCGGCTTGGCGGCTGTAGGTATTTGATTCTAAAAGGTTGGAGTTTATTTTTGAGAGTTGTGAATGGCTTTTACTATTTTTGTAGTTTTTGACTGGTGATGTCTATACCGATCAGCTTTGGTACATCAGCATACTCGACGGCTTGCGGATTTAAGGGAGTCGATGGCGGAGGCGGACCGCGAGACCGTCCTGGAGCGAGCCTGGGAACCGCATCCGGAGGCGCGGCCCCAAATCGTCTCCGATGACTGGCCGCAGTTGATCACGAGCGACTGCTAAGGAGCCCCAATGGCCCGCCGCAGGCCGCACAAAAAGATGAAAGTCGTCACCACCTCCCCAACCCCAACCGCCCTATTAACACCGACAACCCTACAGAGCCGCGACCGCGGAGCGGACCTTCCCCTA
>VFZQ01000305.1 GCA_016871135.1 Acidobacteriota bacterium
CCGTGTGAAAACGGTTCCGGGTCAACGGGACGTTTTTTGGGTAGTACGCGATCAGATACTGCGTTCGCAGATCGCGAAGGATTTCGTCGAACGCCTTGTCCAACTCCTTGCCGACGGTAGGAAGATAAGTCTTCCCGCCCGTTCCGGTCGCGAACTGAGAGAGCGCATTCTCGCCGCCAACATTGCGGCCCGCGTCGTTCGAGATCGGCACAACGACAATGCCGTAAATGACCACATCGTTCTTGTGCGCCGACTCCAGCGCCGCATGGAAGTCGATCCGCGAAGTCGTATCCCCGCCGTCGGTCACCACCACCATTACGCGCCGACCCTCGCGCTTTCCCAGTTCCAGCGAGCCGAGATGAATGGCATCGTACATCGACGTCCCCGCTTCGGCTTTCACACCGCGCAACGCCTCTTCGATCCGCTTCTGGCGTCGCGTGAACGCGCTGCGTTTAACGACCTCGTGATTAAACGTGAACAGCGCCGCCTGATCGCCCGCGTTGCCTGAGCCAAACAGCGCCTTGCTGAACCGCTCGATCGAATCGAGTTCGTACTTCAAGTCCTTCGCGGTCGAACCACTTGTGTCGAGCATCAGCCCAACCGACAGCGGCTGCGCCGTCTGCCGTTCAAAGATTGCGATCTCCTGCGCCGCGCCGTTATCGGAGACTTCGAAATCTTCTTTCTCCATTCCGCCGATCAGCGCGCCGTTCGAGTCCTTCACTGTCGCCAGCATCCGCACCAGTTTGACCTCGGTGCGAAACGTAACATCCTGCGCCAACGCCGCCGCCCCGCTCGAAATGAGAAACGCCCGGCGGCCAATGTTCATAGGGTCTTGAGTGACTCGTCCCACTCGCCATCGACCCAGATTTCTCCATCGGCGAAGTGTTCTTTTTTCCAGATCGGCACGAGCTTCTTCAGCTTGTTGATGCCCTCGCGTGCGGCTTCAAACGCCGGCCCGCGATGCGGTGCGAACGCGATCACCGCGACAGACGTTTCGTTGATCTCCATCCGGCCCAGGCGGTGCACCAGCACAATCCGGCTGATCGCGTGATGGGACGCGATTTCGTCACCAATTTGAGCCATCATTTTGATGGCCATCGCTTCGTAGCATTCGTATTCGAGGAACTTCGTCGCACGGCCCTTGGTGTTGTCGCGCACCACGCCCTCAAAGTTCACGAACGCGCCATCGTGCGGTTGCAACAGTTCCTTCACTAGCCCCGCCGCGTCAATCGGTTCGCGCGTGATGCCATAGAAGTTACCCTTTTCGCTGCTGACCAGCTTCTGCGACCACGCCGTTCCGCCCGAGACCGGTGGCAACAGGGCGACCTCATCGCCGTCGGCGAGGACGGTGGAAGGATCGGCGAACTCCTGATTCCGGGCAACCATGGTCGATTTGCGAACCTGCTCGAGCGTCGGAAACCGCGAGACGAAATGGTCGAAAAGCTCCGCCGCGGTCATTCCATCTGCAATTTCGACAGAGCACTCTCTCTGTCCGGCGATATCTCGCAACACGCCGAAAAACAACACGTTTACATGCACAGATTCATCCTAGCAGACGGCTCTGCTTTCACCGCGGTTTCGTTGAATCTGCCGTACCCCAAGCCGCATCTCTGGAAGTGTCATGAACAAACCGCAAATCGCTGCCATCTTATACGCGCGGCTGGCCGACGCCACCGACCTCCGCTCTCAAGTCAAACAAGCTCACTGGAATCTGCGCAGCCCGCAATTCATCGCGCTGCATGAGCTCTTCGACGCCATCGCCGGCCGCCTCGACGCTCACATCGACGACCTGGCCGAGCGATCCGTGCAACTCGGTACACCCGCGCAAGGCACCGTCCGCCAAGCCGCCGCCGCGTCGAGGCTACCCGAACCGCCCGCCGCGCCCGTGTGGCTCGACTGGCTGATCGCCCAACTGACCACCCACGCCGAAAACGTCCGCGCCGCCATCGATCAAACCGCCGGGCTCGGCGACATGGGTACCTCGGACCTGTTGACAGGCATGGTCCGTGAACTCGATAAAGACATCTGGTTCCTCGACGCGCACCGAGCGTAACCCTCGGCGATTTGCCGTCATCATAGAACCGTGAGATCCTATTAGGGTCTCACGGAGTACAACTATGAAATTCGTGCATGGTCTCGTTCTCGCGCTGATGCTGTCGGTGATGATCTATGTCGTCAACCGCGACATGGCTCGTCAAGACTTCCGCGCCGACGCGTCGCCGGCGTTGATCATCCCTTCGGCTTACGCCGCCGAAGAGCAGCCGGCCAAGATGGACTGGCGCATGTTACGCGAGTTGAACTACCGCACGGGCAAGATTACGCCGTCGCTGAAGGCGCTTGACGGCAAGATCGTGAAAATTCCCGGCTACATGGTTCCGCTTGAAGACGACTCCGAAATCGTGACGGAGTTCTTGCTTGTTCCCTACGTCGGCGCTTGCATTCACACGCCGCCGCCGCCGCCAAACCAGATCGTGCAAGTAAAGATGAACAACCAGAAGAAGGTCAAAATGAGCTTCTGGGATCCGGTATGGGTACAAGGTAAGTTGCAAATCGCAACCGTGAAGAGCCCATACGGTGATGTCGGCTTTCAGTTGGCCGGCGTGCAGATCGAACCCTACAAGGACGAATAGTCTATGCGCATTGCTCTGGTCTTTCTTCTCGCGGTTTCGCTTGGCGCGCAGACGCGCCAGCGCAAGGCGCACGAACATGGGTCGGCGAAAGTGAACATCGCCTTCGAATCGGTGAAGAGTGCTCCCAAGGGAGTCATCGAATTTGAAGCCCCTGCCGAGTCGATTACCGGATTCGAGCACGAAGCAAAGTCGGCCGCCGACAAGGCCAAACAAACCGCGGCGTTGACGACGTTGAAGGCGCGATTTGCCGAGATGGTCGTCTTTCCGGCCGCCGCGGCATGCAAGATTACAAACAAGTCGGCAAAGGTCGAGGCCGAAGATCACGGCCACGACAAAAAGTCCAAGACGAAACAGGAACAACACTCCGAAGTGCACGCTGAATTCGACGTACAGTGCGCCAAGCCATTGACAGGCGCGGTGTTGACGTTTGGATTTGCGAAGGTCTTCCCGAAGATTCATGACGCCGATGTCGCGCTGATCGCGGGCGATCTGCAACTGAGCGTCGAGGTCAAGACAGGGAAAGAAACGCTTCGCATCGAGGCCAAATGAGCGATCCCGCCGTCCTCTGCGAGAACCTGCGCTTCGCCTACGTCAAGGATCGGCCCGTGCTCGATATCGAGAGGCTGGAGATCGCGCGTGGCGAGAGGGTTTTTCTGTTCGGGCCCTCGGGCTCGGGCAAGACGACGTTGCTTGGAATCTTGTCAGGCGTCTTGACGCAGTTTGAAGGCAAGGTAGACGTCCTCGGTCGCGAAATCGCCAAGTTGAGCGGGTCGGAGCGCGATGCGTTTCGCGGCGCGCATCTGGGCTACATCTTTCAACTCTTCAACTTGATTCCGTATCTCACTGTTGTAGAGAACATTACGTTGCCATGCCGGCTGCATGCCGAGCGCCGAAAGGCCCTCGGAGGCGTCCCGCTCGAAGAAGCCGCCAAGGCCGCTGCGGCGAAACTGGGGATTAGGCATTTGCTCGCGCAGAAGGTGACCAGTCTTTCGGTAGGCCAGCAGCAGCGCGTAGCTGCCGCCCGGGCGCTGGTCGGCGCGCCAGCGCTGATCATTGCCGACGAACCGACCTCGTCACTCGACTACGATCACCGCGAAAAGTTTTTGGAACTGCTCTTCGACTCCTGCAAGGAAGCCAAGGCTACGATCTTGTTTGTCAGCCACGACCGCTCGCTGATGCACCTGTTCGACCGCCAATTGGACTTGGCCGTGATCAATCGCGCCCAGACGGTGGCGACAGCGGAGTAACGTATGGTCCTTCTTTCGCTTGCCTATCATTCGTTGAAGAACAGGAAGCTGACGACCACGTTGACCGTGTTTTCGATCGCGCTTTCGATAGCGCTGTTGATCGGCGTGGAGAATGTCCGTGTCGGCGCGCGACAGTCGTTTGAAGGCACCATCAGCCAGACGGACCTGATCGTCGGCGCGCGCGGCGGCTCGCTGCAACTCCTTTTGTATTCGGTGTTTAGAATCGGTCAGGCGACGAATAACATCACCTACGAGAGCTACTTGAAGTTCAAGAATCACCCGGCCGTGGAGTGGACCATTCCGTATTCGCTGGGCGATTCCCATCGGGGATTCCGCGTGGTCGGCACCGATGAGAACTTTTACAAACACCTCCGCTACCGCCGCGACCGCTCGCTGAGTTTCGCCTCGGGGCATGAGCCGCGCGGCGTGTTCGATGTCGCCCTCGGCGCCGATGTCGCCCGCGCTCTGAACTACAAGACCGGCGACAAAGTTGTCATCACGCACGGCGTCGCTTCGGCGGCGGGGCGGGGAATTCAGGATCATAACGACAAGCCTTTCACCGTGTGCGGCGTGTTGAACAAGACTTCGACTCCGGTTGATCGCTCCCTTTACATTCAACTCGAAGGCATTTCGGCGGTCCATATCGACTGGGCCGACGGCGCCCCCCCGATGCCCGGCGAAGAAGTGCCGGCCGAAAAGATCACCAAGGATACGGTGAAGATCGATCAGATCACATCGTTCCTGCTGCGCAACAAGCGCCGGATCGACACCTTGCGCGTGCAGCGCGAAATTAACACGTTCAGCGAAGAGCCGTTGCAGGCAATTCTACCCGGCGTGACGCTGCAGGAACTGTGGCGGACTATCGGTTATGCCGAAGACGCGCTGACTGTGGTCACGTTCTTTGTCATCGTCGTCGGGCTGCTCGGCATGCTTGTGAGTTTGTACACATCGCTCAACGAACGGCGCCGCGAGATGGCGATCCTGCGGGCCATTGGCGCCGGACCAGGCAAGATTATTTCGCTGCTTGTCTTCGAGTCGTTCCTTCTGACCGTTGCCGGGTGCGTGTTGGGAGTCGGGCTGATCTATGGAGCCAGCTTCCTTTTCCAACCGGTTGTTGAAGAGCATTTCGGTCTCTACATTCCCGTGCAAGCCCCGACGCCAACCGGGCTGATCTACCTCGGCGCGGTGCTGGCAGCCAGCCTTCTGATCGGATTTATCCCTGCCTGGAAAGCGTATCGAAACACGCTCTCCGATGGTCTGACGCCGAAGCTTTAGGCCAACTCATCGAGGTCGCGTAACAAGAGCCGGACCACTCCGGCGATTAGGCAGAGCGGTCCGGCAAAAGCAAACGCGGTGTGTTGCAGCGTCAAACCGTAGGCCGTCGTCATGGCGGCGCCGGATACGATCAGCGAGATGGCGCCCTTCACGCCGCCTCCGGCAGAGCCGCCGTGTAGCCGTTAAGGTGCAGCGTGTCGCGAAGCGTTTGCTTAATGCGGAGTAGCCGCACGCGCACCGACACCGGCGAGATGCCCAGCGCTGGCGCGAGTTCGTTGCTCGACCAGCCTTCCATGTAGTGCTTCACCAGTAGTTCGCGATCCGCGCTGTTGCAATGCGAGAGCAGCTCTTCAAGCGCCGTGCCATCGGTCGACGCTCCGATCACTGCCGAGTCTTCCTGCAACTCTTCGACGATCTTGCGGCGCCGATAATCGACGCGCAGCAAATTCTTCGCGATGCTGTTGACCCACACACCAAGCGCCGCGGGATTCTTGAGTTGCGCCCGGCATTCCCAACCGCGAGTCCACGCGGCCTGCGCGATCTCTTCGGCGAGTTCCTGCTGTACGCCGCTCGATTGGAGGAAGCGGACCGTGCGTGGGAATCCTTTTGAATACGCGGCCGCGAACTGAAGCTCGGTTAAGTCAGACGTGGTGTTGATCATGCCCTTTCTGAAGCAAGAGATATGCCAAACCGTAAGTGCCTTTATTACAATCAGTTGCGCGTGCGGCTCCGGTGCGCTGTCCAAAAATTAAACGCCCTTGTCGCGGATTTCCTGGAGGCGTCGGGTCATTTGTACAGCCGCTGTACGGATCTGCTGCGCGAACCGCTGCGTATCGCCCGACGACTCTTCGATGATCAAATCCGCATAGCCTTGCACCGCGTTCAGCGGCGAACGAAGATCGTGCACCAGGTCAATCGTGCGCTCTCGGCGATCCATGATTTGCACGACGCGTGCGCTGAATTCTGCAGGGTCGATCGGCGTATTGATAAAATCATCCGCGGCGTTTTCGAAGCCGATGCCGAGCGTCGGCACACCGTCTTCGGGTTCGACGATTTCGTAACCCCAAGAGGCGATCAATTTGTACGTGGCCTTGTCGGCGCCTGGAATGGAGATCTTCATCGCGCTACGGCCTCCATCACCGCGAGCAGTTTCGGAAAATCGATCGGCTTGGTTTCAAACGCGACGCATCCGGCTTCCAAGGCGCGATCGCGCTCAGCGGGCAACGCGTGCGCCGTGAGCGCGATAACCGGAATTCCACGCGTCCATTCGTCGGCCTTTAACCGGCGAGTCGCCTCCCAACCATCCAGCACCGGCAGGCTCATGTCCATCAACACAACGGCGGGCCTGTGCTCTCGCGTCATCGCGATCGCCTCCTGGCCGTCGACGGCGATCAACACTTCATGACCTTTGCGTTCCAGCCGCCGCGACAACATATCGCGGTTCATTTCGTTATCTTCGACGAGCAACACTTTCATGCGGAGTCTCTCTATTTCAGCGCCG
>VFZQ01000306.1 GCA_016871135.1 Acidobacteriota bacterium
GACAGCAGCCGACCGCTGAAACAGACACTTACCCCCAACCTCACCTTCTCGCCAACTCGGACCAAGCGGTAACTCCTTTACCTTCAACTCCGCTCCCGCTCACTCCGCGCTAATTTGGACAGCCGTGGTTCTAAATACATTCCCCAACGATCGGCATCCACGTTAAAACCGCGCAGACCGAAGCCGCGATAGTACATCGGCCTGTTGGTGAGTTCAAACGGCTTCAGAGGTTCGAATTTTTCGGCGCCGTTCATTGGGGACAGATTCCGATGGCCTAGAGATTCGGGCAAGTACGCGATCACTTCAATCTTATCGATTGGAAGCGACCGTTTGTTGAACGAAATGAAGAGGTCGTCTTTCTCGCCACGCCGGGTCGGATCCATAAAACAGGGAACGTCTTCGACGAGGACAAGACGATACGGACCTGTGTTCGGCGGCAACGCGTTTCCAAAGCAGATGAGCCATTCCAGCGTCTCTTCTTTGCCGTCCTCGTCCATCACCATGTGGTAGAAGGGGATAGCTTTCTCGTCCGGGCCAAACACCTCCCAATTTGGGGCAAAGCGGCGGTAACCGTTGGGAGAAATGACCAGAGGTAGGCGGTGGCACCACTTGGGCTGATCGAGCGTGTAAAATTCCGCTCGGTGATTCAACCGATCGACCCGGTCCTCGCCCGACGACACGGTTACTTCGAGCCGGCCATAACTCCAACGAACCGCGATCGGCTCATGCTGCGCCGCATAGAGCTTCGCCAAATTCTTCGGCATCTCCCGGCGGTAGTACTCGGCGGTATGGGCGTCGCGCTTCTTGTGTTGCTCCGCCTCGGCATCGCGATCGATCTGGTTCCGTCGATCGGCGGCGAACTTGCGAAGCCATTCGATCGCGTCGTCGCGGAACTCTTCGTACAACTTGCCGAGTCCGTCCTTCACGGCCTTCTTGAAATCGAAGGAGTCGACTTTCGGTTCGAGCAGATACGCTGAATGCGGCAGCCCACTGAGGGCTGCGCGGGCGGCCAATTGCTGTTGAGCTCGATCGACGGAATGATCGACGCTGGCAGAAATAACCGCCAGCGAATACTCTTGCACCGATTCAGGCGGCGTGCCGGCTGTGCGCCGGAATGAGATGGCCACGATCGGACCATCCCTCGGGTCGTCGGTCAGTTGATCGGCCGGCAGGTTTTCGCAGAGCCCGCCGTCGACGATGGTCGATTCGGCACTCGATTGGGCGCGAAAGAAAAACGGCAAGGCCGCGGAACTGAGAATGGAGTTGACGATGGGAGCGGTGTCTTTGAACACAACCGCGGCGGAATCGGTGAGGCTAGAGGCGATGACGCAGACATTTACGCCACAATGGGCTTCGATATCGGCAAATGTATCGAGTTTCTTGGCACCGTCTTTCAGCACGGCGGATTCGCGGAGGATTTCCGCGAGTAGTTGGCGAAGCAGATTTTCCCGCCACACCGGTTTACCGCGGGCCATTAGAGCCAAGCGAGTAATGGCCCAGCGTTCCGGTACTATTTCTTCAAGTGAGGCCGAGCCGAGTCGTTGTCGTACCGTGTCCATCGGAACCTTGGCGGCAAGAAAAGCGCCAGCGATCGCTCCCGCCGAAGTTCCCGCGACGCGCGTCACTCGAATCACACCCTCAGCCTGCAAATGTTCGACGGCCTCCATCACGCCGATCAAAAGCGCGATTTTGGCGGCGCCGCCCTGGACGCAGAGTTGGATCGGAATGGAATTGTCCACCATAGATTCTCCCCAATCATACGATGGCACAATAGAAAGAATGTCTCGCGTTGCTCTGTCCCTCGTTGCCGCCTCTCTTGGCGCGCAATCGTTTCAACCTGTGCTTGACTCCATCAAAGCCGATCAGGCGTGGACGCTGGAACAACAGATCAGCATCTGCGAGATACCGGCGCCGCCGTTTAAGGAGACCAAACGCGGCGAGGAGTGGGCGCGGCGGATTCGCGCGCTCGGCTTCACCGACATCCGCACCGATAGTGAAGGGAATGTCATCAGCCGTTATCCGGGATCGAAGACAACCAAGCCGCTCATTGTGTTTAGCGCGCATCTCGACACGGTGTTCCCAGAAGGCATGGATGTGAAGGTGCGGAAAGAAGGCACGCAACATCATGGCTTGGGCATCGGCGACGATTGCCGCGGCTTGGCTGTCGTCCTCACCATCGCAAAGGCGTTTCAAAAACACAAGGTCGCGCTGGAGGCGAATGTGCTGTTTGTCGCGACGGTCGGCGAAGAGGGACAGGGCGATCTTCGCGGTGTGCGGCATCTCTTCACGAAAGAACTGAAGGGCCAGATCGACGCGTTCATTTCGATCGACGGCACGGGCAATCGGTTGACCGCGCGGGGCGTCGGCAGCAATCGATACCTGGTCACCTACAAAGGCACCGGCGGGCACAGCTACGGTGCGTTTGGCATGCCGAATCCGGCGCACGCGATGGGGCGCGCGATGGCGCGGATCGCCGATATCCAAGTTCCGAAATCGCCGAAGACGACGTTCAACATAGGACGTGTGGAAGGCGGCACGAGCGTGAATTCGATCCCAATCAGCACGAGCATGGAGATCGATCTGCGGAGCGAATCGGCAAAGGAATTGGCGGCGCTGGACGAACGCATTCGCGCCGCACTGCAAGCGGCACTCGATGCCGAGAAGAAGCGCTGGCCACAGTCGAAAGCGCCGCTTGAACTCGACATCAAGACCATGGGGCTGCGGCCGGCGGCCGAACCGCCCGACTCGCTGCCAATCGTGCAGAAGGCGCTCGCGGCAGCCAAACAAGCCGGCGTGCCGATCTTCGCGACAGGCGCGGGATTGACCGATGCGAACATTCCGATGAGCCTCGGCATTCCCGCAGTAACGCTGGCCGGCGGCGGCAACGCGCAAGGCGCGCACTCCTCCGACGAGTGGTACGAAGACACACCCGATTCCTACAAGGCCGTTCAATGGGCGGCGCTGCTTCTCAAATCTCTCTCTGAAAAATGATCTCCATCGATAGAACTCTCACCCCCACTTCCCTGCTCCCGAAGATCGACGCGATGTGGACCTCTTCGGCCGCAAAGATCCGGTCGCTCGCCGAGTCGTGGAAGCCCGGCGACGGCGCGCCTGTTTTCACCGTTAACGGCAAGTACACGTCCCGAGGCTGGACGGAATGGACCCAGGGCTTTCAGTTCGGCTCGGCGATTTTGCAGTTCGATGCTACAGGCGAAGACTGGTTTCTCAACGAGGGCCGCCGCACAACCGTCCAGTACATGGCGCCGCATATCACACACGTTGGCGTGCACGATCATGGCTTCAACAATGTATCGACGTACGGAAACCTATTGCGCTTGATGAACGAAGGACGCATCGCCGACAACGAATGGGAACGGCGCTTCTACGTGCTCGCGCTGCAATGCACCGGCGCGGTGCAGGCGGCTCGTTGGTCGACGATCAAAGGCGGCGGCGGGTACATCTACTCCTTCAACGGCCCGCATTCGTTGTTCGTCGATACGATTCGATCGCTGCGCGCGTTGGCGGTTTCCCATCTGCACGGGCATGTGCTGATGGGCGAGAACGATCAGAAGATTTCGCTGCTCGAACGGTTGATCGCGCATGGCGAGGCGACAGCAAAGTACAACGTATTCTACGGCGCCGGCCGTGATAGCTATGACGTGCACGAAGGCCGCACGGTGCATGAGGTGGTCTTCAATCGCAACGACGGCAACGCGCGCTGTCCGAGTTCGCAGCAAGGTTATTCGCCGTTCACCACATGGACGCGCGGGCTGGCGTGGGCGATTCTTGGCTTCGCGGAACAGATCGAATTTTTCAAAGCCCAAGGAATTGCCGTGCCTGTCGCTTTCGACGAGGCGGCGCGCGCAACTTGCAACTTCTATCTGCAGCACACGCCGGTTTGCGGCGTGCCGTATTGGGACACGGGCGCGCCAGGCTTGGCCAGGATGGGCGACTATCTAAGCCGCGCCGCGGAGCCGTTCAACGATCACGAGCCGGTGGATTCGTCGGCGGCCGCGATCGCCGCGCAAGGCCTGTTGCGGTATGGCCGTTTGACGGGCAACACCGATTATGTGCAAGCGGGGCTGACGATCGCACAGACACTCTTGTCGGCGCCTTACTTGAGCACGGACCCGGCGCATCAAGGCTTGCTGTTACATGCCGTCTATCATCGGCCCAACGGCTGGGACAATGTCCCCTCTGGACGCACGCAGCCTTGCGGGGAGTCGTGCATGTGGGGCGACTATCACCTGCGGGAGTTGGCGCTCTACATCCAGCGCCTGGCGAAGCAGGATTCGTACTTGACGTTTTGGAGTTGATCCACGCGACTGAATTCGTCAGCGGCCGGCAAGCGGCGGAACCTCAAGCCAGCAACGGTTTCAACAGACGGCCGTGAATGTCGGTCAAGCGGAAGTCGCGGCCCTGGAATCGGTGGGTCAGCTTCAAATGATCGATCCCCAGCAAATGCAATAGCGTCGCCTGAATGTCGTAGACCTCGATCTTTTCTTGCGGCGAGAACCCAAACTCATCGGTTGCGCCCATCACAGCGCCTCGCTTCAATCCGCCGCCGGCCATGAACATGCTGAATGCGTCAATGTGGTGATTGCGGCCGATCTTTCCCTTTTCGCGCACCTCGCCCATCGGCGTGCGGCCGAACTCGCCGCTCCAGATCACGAGCGTCCGATCAAGCAGCCCGCGCTGTTTCAAATCGCGGATCAGCGCCGCGGTCGGTTTGTCGACTTCGGCCGCCACGCGATCCAGCGGTTTCGTGATGTCGTCGTGATGATCCCAATCGGTGTGATAAAGCTGCACGAATCGCACACCGCGCTCGACGAGGCGGCGCGCGAGCAAGCAATTATTCGCGAAGCTCGCCTTGCCCGGCTCGGCGCCGTACATCTCCATCGTGTCCTTCGACTCCTGCTTGAAGTCGATCAACTCAGGCCCGCTGGTCTGCATGCGATACGCCATCTCGTACTGGGAGATGCGCGCTTGGATTTCGGCGTCACCGGTTTCTTCGAGCTCCATCTTGTTCAGATCGCGAATCGCTTCGATCGTCCTTCGCTGCTGCTCGGCGTCTATGCCTTGGGGATTCGACAGATCGAGGATCGGATCACCCGCCGATCGGAACGGAACGCCCTGATACGCGCTAGGCAGAAAGCCGCTCGCCCACAACGCGGCGCCGCTACGCGGACCGCGCGGCCCCGATTGCAGCACGACAAAGCCCGGCAGATCCTTCGATTCGCTGCCGATGCCGTAGGTCACCCACGACCCGATACTCGGCCGCCCAACGCGCACACTGCCGGTATTGGCAAACAACTTCGCGGGGCCGTGATTGAAGTTCTCCGTGCACAAACCATGCACCATCGAAATGTCATCGGCGACGGTCGCGATGTTCGGAATCAGATCCGAAAACCACATGCCGTTTCCGCCCGCCTGTTTGAACGTTCGCCGCGTCCCGAGCAGCTTCGGCGGCTCTTTCGCGAACGTATCCATGAACGCGAACCGCTTGCCTTTGAGGAACGACTCGGGCGTGACCTTGCCGTCCCACTTCACCAGTTCCGGTTTGTAGTCGAAGAGTTCGAGATGGCTTGGCCCGCCGGCTTGAAAGATAAAGATCACGCTGTCGATCTTCGACGCGTGATGCTTGCCGCGAATCTGCGAAAACGCGTTGCCGGCCGCCAGCGACGCCAGCGCGGCTTTGCCGACGCCGAAACCGCAGTCTTCAAAAAAGTGCCGCCGTGTGCGGCGCCGCAGGAGCTTGTCTTCAAGATTCATCGTGGCTACTCCCTGGTCATGAACTCATCGAGGTTCAAAATCACGCGAGCCGCGGCGGTCCAAGCCGCCTGCTCGTTTTTCTCTTTTTGCGCATCGCGCGTGGTGTTGAGAAACGCCAACAACCGCGCGGACTCGGAGGCTTTCGGCGCTCGATGCAACGTCCACATCCACGCGCGTTCGAGCCGCTGTTGATCGGCGCCTTCTTCCGAGAGAACGCGCTTGGCGAGCGCTTCGGCGAATTCGAAGTAGGCGTCGTCGTTCAGCAAGATCAGCGCTTGGAGCGGCGTGTTGGACCGCACGCGTCGCGTGCACGCGACGGTTGCGTCGGGCGCGTCAAACGTCAACAATGCAGGGTGCGCGGCCGAACGTTGGAAGTAGGTGTACATGCCGCGGCGATAGCGGTCCTCGCCCGTCGACACTTTCCATTCGCGTTTGACCTGCGTGATATCGGTCGCGCCTTTCGGAATCGGCGGATACACGCTCGGCCCGCCAACCTGCCGGCCGAGGAGATTTGCCGCGACCAGCGCGGAGTCGCGGATGATTTCGGCGTCCAAGCGCAGCCGATTCTGCCGCGCCAGCAGCTTATTGTAAGGATCCATCGCGGCGGCGTCAGGGCGGTTCGCGCTCGACTGCCGGTAGGCGGCGCTGAGAACGATCGTCCGGTGCATCGGCTTCATCTTCCAACCGCTTTCCATGAACTCGCTCGCCAACCAATCGAGCAACTCCGGATGCGTTGGGCGATCGCCCATTAGTCCGAAGTCGTTCTCGGTTTCGACAATGCCTTTGCCGAAGTAATGTTGCCACACGCGGTTCATGTTGACGCGCGCGGTGAGCGGGTTTTCCTTGTCGACCAGCCACTTGGCGAAG
>VFZQ01000307.1 GCA_016871135.1 Acidobacteriota bacterium
AAAACGCCTACTACAAGGCCGATCGCGCCATCGAGGAGATCGTCAAATTACTCGCAGCCTAACCTCAAAATGTTGAAGTACTCTGATTTAGAATCTTTGATTCAAGAATCTAGGGCGGTTTGGCGCAAGACGTGCAAGGGAAACGGGAGAGGTGTCCCATGACTGCTACTCCGATAAAGACAATCAGTCCTTCCAACTCGAAGTTCGAGACGTTCCTCAACCGGATCGAAGAGGACTTCGGGAAGATTCGCCAACGCGCCTATGACCTGTTCAAGTGCAATGGTCAATCGGATGGGCTGGATTTTGATAACTGGTTTAAGGCCGAGCGGGAACTGTTCGATGTCCCGCCGGCGGAATTGACCGAAGACGAAACAACTTACCGGGCCTCGGTGGCCGTGCCCGGATTTGCAAGCGAACAACTCACCGTGACCGCGACGGCGGACTCGCTCACGATCCGGGGAGAAGCCGAAGAAACCAAGAAGGCCGAGAAGACGCTGCTGTCGGAGTTCTCCCACAAA
The DNA here is from genome assembly GCA_016871135.1 of Acidobacteriota bacterium. Taxonomy (GTDB): domain Bacteria; phylum Acidobacteriota; class Terriglobia; order Bryobacterales; family Bryobacteraceae. Next base: position 519 of record VFZQ01000307.1, read on the forward strand.
CAGATCTTCCGCCACTTCCACTTGGATTCGCCTGTCGATCCAGATGCGGTGACGGCGAATCTCGAGAACGGTGTTCTCAAGATCGAACTGCCGAAGGCACAGCCCGCGAGGGTCGTTCCGGTAAAGAAGGCGGCGGCGAAGGCCGCGTAGTCGAAAGAATAGGGGCGCCCTCCGGGGCGCTCTTTTTTCTTAGGGAACCAGAATCGCAACCTTCAAGACGTTGTCCTTCTGGCCGGCAAACAGAGTATAGGCGTCGTGAATCTCGTCGAGATGAAATCGGTGCGTGAGCAGCGAGGTGAGGTCGATGCGGCCGGCTTCAACCAGGCGCATCAGGCGAGTCATCCGCTCCTTGCCGCCGGGGCAGAGAGTCGTGACGATTTTCTTGTCGGCGATGCCTGCGCCAAAATCGCGCAATTCCACGCTGAGGTTGTGCGAATAGACGCCGACGCTCGACAGCGTCCCGCCGGGCTTGACGACGGCGAGCGCGTTCTCAAACGTTTCCTGGATGCCGAGCGCTTCGATCGAAACATCGACGCCCGCTCCACCGGTTGCATCGCGAATGGTCTTCACCGGATCGCCTGTTGCGAGCAGCGTATCGGTCGCGCCGAACTGCCTCGCGGTTTCCAAACGGAAGATGTTCTTATCGACGACGAAGATCCGGGCCGCGCCCATCAACTTCGCGCCCAGTGTTGCGCAGAGGCCGATCGGTCCTTGTCCGAAAATCGCGACGTTGTCGCCGAGTTGGATGTCTCCACTCTCGGCCGCCGAGAAACCGGTCGAGGCGATATCGGCGAGCAAGATCACCTGTTCGTTGCTGAGTGTGTCCGGCACCGGAGCGAGATTGGCCTGAGCGAACGGCACCCGCATGAACTCGGCCTGCGCGCCGTCCTGTGTGTTACCGAGCCGCCAACCGCCAAGCGCGCCGCCGCACTGTGCGGCGTGTCCGCCTAAACAATCCATACATTGCCCGCACGGCGTGATCGCGCCGACCAGTACTCGTTGCCCGATGCGATAACCCGTGACGCCTTCGCCCAGTTCGTGAATCGTGCCGACCGCTTCGTGGCCGATTGTCAGCCCCTCGGCGACTGGATATTCACCTTTCACGATATGAATGTCCGTACCGCAGATGGTGGTCATGTGAACACGGATGATCGCCTCGCCGGGCGCGGCGCGAGGAATCGGTTTCGACGCGAGGCCATACCGGCCGGGAGAATGAAAAACGTTGGCCTGCATGATGCCGGGATCCGGAAGCGGAATGGCTGCGTGGCCTTCAAGCAAGTGGGTGGTATCGACGACGTTCATAAGCAACTCCTTCCCGTATGCAGTGCAGGTTTGCGGCCAGACCGCGCACCGGAGATCGGCGCGTGAATTGCAGCGGGAAAACGTTATGAACGACTACACTCTGCGTTTCGAACAAATCGGCATGAAGGACATCGATCGGGTCGGCGGCAAGAACTGCTCGCTCGGCGAGTTGTTCAACGAAATGGCGCCGCTGGGGGTGGGTGTGTTGGACGGTTTCGCGGTGACGGTTGCGGCATATCGCGCACTGTTGAGCGTGGATGGGTTAGGTGGCCGTATTGCGGCGCAGCTCGATGGACTGGATGTGACCGAAATCTCGGAGCTCACCGCGCGCGGCGATTCAATTCGAGCGATGATCTTGCGCACACCGCTGCCGGACGCGGTCGCGCTCGCCATCCGCGATGCCTATGCGGAACTCTGCGCGCGTCTGGGCGATGTACGGGAGTTGGCGGTGCGGTCGTCGGCAACCGCGGAAGATCTGCCTGGCGCGTCATTTGCCGGACAGCAGGAGACTTTTCTCAATATTCGCGGCGCCGACGCGTTGCTGGAAGCCGTGCATCGCTGCTTTGCGTCGGGATTTACCAACCGGGCGATCAGCTATCGCACGCGGCACGGGTTCGATCACATGCGCGTCGGGATCTCGGTCGGCGTGCAGCCAATGGTGCGGTCGGACCTTGCCAGCGCCGGTGTGATCTTTACGCTCGATCCGGAATCGGGCCATCGCGGCGTTACCGTTGTCACCGGATCGTACGGACTCGGCGAATTCGTCGTGCAGGGTGCGGTGAATCCGGATGAGTGGATCGTGTTCAAGAAGGGATTGGGAGATGGGCGGCTGCCCATTGTCGGGCGGACGCTCGGCACGAAGGAAACCAAACTCGCTTACGCGGATGGATCGAAGGCAACGCGAGGCGAGTTAACGCCGCAATCGATGCGCGGCCGGTTCTGTCTAACTGACGAAGAGGTCGTGCGGTTGGCCGAGTGGGCCGGTATGGCTGAGGCGCACTACACAAAACGCGCCGGTCATGAAACGCCTCTGGATATCGAATGGGCGAAGGACGGAATCTCCGGACAATTGTACATACTGCAGGCGCGGCCGGAGACGGTGCATGCAAACCGCGCGGCAGGGGCGGTCGCGAAGGTATATGCGTTGCAAGGCGCGCCGCCGGATCCGGTCGTCACCGGCCGGGCGGTCGGCGAGCGCATTGGGGTGGGGCGAGTGCGCGTTGTGCAGAGCCCGGCGGAGTTGGAGGAGATCGAAGAAGGCGATGTCGTCGTCACCGCGGAGACCGATCCCGATTGGGAGCCGGTGATGAAACGGATGGCGGCGATCGTCACCGAACGGGGCGGACGAACTTCACATGCCGCTATCGTTTCTCGTGAGATCGGACTGCCATGCGTGGTCGGCGCGGCGCGGGCGCGAGAACTCCTCGCCGAAACAAAGGAAGCGACGGTTTCCTGCGCCGACGGAATGGCCGGCCATGTCTACGCGGGACGGATTCCATTTTCGGTGACCGAGCTTGCGCCGGAGCGCACGCCGATCACACGAACGCAGGTGATGCTGAATGTCGGCGATCCATCGAAAGCGCTTCAGTTTGCCGCGATTCCGAACGAAGGTGTTGGCTTGGCGCGTATCGAGTTCATCATCACATCGCAGATCGGTGTTCATCCGATGGCGATTACCGTGTATCCACGGCTGCGCGATGCCGCGGCGATTCGCGCGATCGGGAGGATCGCCGGACACGAGGATCCGCGCACGTTTTTCGTGAAGCGGTTGAGCGAAGGAATCGGGCGGATCGCGGCGGCGTTTTACCCCAAACCGGTCATCGTCCGCATGAGCGACTTCAAGACGAATGAGTACGCCAAATTGGCCGGCGGCGAAGAGTTCGAACCGGTCGAGGAGAATCCCATGATTGGATTCCGCGGCGCATCGCGCTACGCCGATCCGCGCTACGCCCCGGGCTTCGAGCTGGAATGCCAGGCCGTGTTGCGCGCTCGCCGGACCATGGGGCTGACCAATATCAAAGTCATGATTCCGTTCTGCCGCACGGTGGAAGAAGGCCGGCGCGTGATCGAAGCAATGAAACGTAACGGACTGAATAGAGGCGAAGCGGGACTGGAAGTGTATGTCATGTGCGAGGTTCCCTCGAACGTGATCCTCGCCCGGGAATTCCTGGAAGTCTTCGACGGCATGTCGATCGGCTCGAACGATTTGACGCAACTAACGCTGGGAATCGACCGCGACTCGCAGACAATCGCGCACCTGTTCGACGAGCGCGACGCGGCGGTGAAGACGATGATCGAGCAGGTAATCGGCGTCGCGCGGGCCATGGGCAAGCCGATCGGCATCTGCGGTCAGGCGCCGTCGGATATCCCCGGCTATGCCGCGTGGCTGGTGAGTCTGGGCATTCCGTCGATCTCGCTGAACCCCGATTCGGCGGTTTCGGCACGGCACAAGATCTGGGAGGCGGAGAAACAAAGTGAGGCTCGATAAACCTGGGGGCGACGTTATCCGTGCGCCAATCAAGAGCAACTGACGTGTCATTTGAATTCGGCGGAGTCGATAGTCGCGCGAAAGAACTCGCCCTCATTGGCGAAACTGGAGTTGCTGTAAAACCACCCGGCCCGTAGTCGTGTCGGGATTGTTTCACCTGCGATCTCACGCGCCTCCTCGACGATGACGCCGAAATCGAGTTCCCGATAGCCAGTGTTGTTCGGATTGCCCCAACGTCGAAATGTCATCTCTTTAGCCGGAACGGTATCGGGCGCCGGCAGCCACGCCGCGCGCTCGGCGATCCACCGGTCCTTGGCGGAACGACTCACATCGGGTCCGGCGCCGGACGCGACGGGAATAAGTCCGAACAGCTTCCACGACATACTACCCTCACCGCCGGCATATCGGTCCGCGCCAATCACCGGCAGACCAAACATCCGTACCTGCGCGGTCCACACGAATCCTTCGTCCGCCGTAATCACCTGCTCGGCGTGAAAAGGAAACCAGCGGCCGATTTTGATTTCGCCGTGCATTTGCAATCGAACGGCGCGCGACGACCGCGTCCATAGACTTTCAAGTTGCTCGTCGCGAATCTGACCGGGTCCGCGGAAGACCAGACACGCGAGCACGACGATCAATACATTCACGAGAATGCCCAAACGCGCCGAAGGGCCGGCGACGACACAGGCGATCGTCGACGCGACAGCGGCAACGATCGTCGATGGCAGCCACCTCGGCGCACGAGCGTTGATCCCGTGGGCGGCGAAAAGAAACACGGCGGCCAGCGCGATCCACGCCGGGTACATTCGGCCGGTGGTCAACCCGGCAAGATGGCAAAGACCGTGAATGCCGCAAAGGGCTGCGAGTAGTCGTCTCATGCCCTTTCTACTGCACGCAAACGGCCATGGCGCAAAACGTGCAATGCTAGTGTCGATGGCACGTTGGATCGCAAGCATCGCGGCGGTGGCGATTGCGGTGGCCGTTGGTATGCGGTTCGGCTTGCAGCGCGATCCTGGGTGGGTATTGGCCGCGGCGGCGGTGATTGGCGGGCTCCCTCTGGCGATTCGAACGCTGCGCGAGTTGATGGCCGGGCGGTTTCAGTCCGATGTGCTTGGTGTTGTTTCGATCGCGGCTGGCCTGGCGCTAGAGGAGTATTTCGCCGCCTCCGTCATCGTTCTGATGATGTCGGGCGGAGCAGCGCTGGAGGAAGCGGCAAGCCGCCGCGCGGCGAGCGTGCTCGATGCACTGGCGCGCCGTATGCCCAAACTGGCGCACCGGCGTACGGCGAGCGGGCTGGCCGACGTTCCGGTCACCGAGATTGTTCCTGGCGAAGAATTGGCCGTACTGGGTCATGAGATCTGCCCGGTCGATGGCGTGGTTATTGAGGGGCACGGCACGATGGACGAGTCCTATCTCACCGGCGAGCCGTATCAAATTCAGAAAGCGCCCGGCGCGACGGTGTTGTCGGGCGCGATCAACGGCGCGGGCACGCTGATCATCCGGGCCACCAACGCCGCCGCCGCTTCGCGCTACGCCCAGATCGTGCAAGTCGTCGAACAGGCTTCGAGTCAGCAGCCGCCGATCCGGCGGCTCGGCGATCGCATCGGCGCCTGGTATACGCCGCTGGCGCTGGCGGTGGCCGGCGGGGCATGGGTGGCAAGCGGGGATCCGTTGCGGTTTCTCGCCGTGTTGGTTGTGGCAACGCCGTGCCCGATGCTCCTGGCAATACCGATCGCCGTAATCGGCGCGGTGTCGACGGCGGCGAGGCACGGGATCGTCGTGCGCAATCCGGCGGCGTTGGAGCAGATCCGCGAGTGCGTTCATTTTCTATTCGACAAAACCGGCACGTTGACGACGGGCAAACCGGTAGTAGATAGCGTGGAATCCGCGCCGGGCTTCACCGAGACGGAGGTCTTGCGCGCGGCGGCGGCTTTGGAGTACTACTCGCGGCATCCGCTGGCCGCGGCCGTAATTCAGAAATTCGAATCGCTGGGGCTTGTGGCGGAGACGGTACAGGAAGCCGAGGAGATTCCTGGCCATGGGCTGCGCGGCGTTGTCGGCGGGCGAACGGTTGCGTTGACGGGGCGCAAGGCAGCGGTGGCGATGGGCCACTCGGTTGCGCCGGAGCAACCGGGACTGGAATGCGTGGTGTTGATCGACGGGCGTTACGCGGGGCTGATCCACATGATCGACGCGCCGCGCGCCGAGACCATTGAGTTTGTCGGTCACCTTCGGCGCAAGCACGGCGGCAGGCGCGTGGTGCTTGTTTCGGGTGATCGCGAACGCGAAGCG